>JAHRVJ010000325.1 GCA_019090765.1 Ilumatobacteraceae bacterium | reverse complement strand
TCTACGAACCGGGCGTTCCCGATTCCACTGAACCTGGCTTTGCCGATATCTCTAGGGGTCGGCTTGCTGTGGAGCCCAACGTTGAGGGCGAGATTGTGAGGCAGATCTCGATGCCGCAGGCAATATTTCAGGAGATAACCCAAGGGCTGCGACGCGTGATCAAGGGTCGTGGAACGACGAGCGACTTCTATCATTCGACGACTGGCGAGAAGCTGTTCTACTACTATCCGAACAGCGCGATTCCGATTGCCGGCAAGACCGGTACTGCCCAGGGTGCTGGCAACTATCCGTGGAATGACTCATCCGCATTCGCGGCTTTCAGTCTTGATGCCGAACAGCCTTACACGGTGAGCGCGTACCTAGAAAAGAGCGGGTACGGATCACAGGCGGCGGGTCCGGTCGTGAAGTGTATTTTCATGCAGCTCTCCGGAATCGCGCCTACGGATCCAGTTGTGCTCTCGGACCCGCTGGACCCGCGGTCCGATGTGGCTGCCGAGCAGAAAATACTCACCGATCAGTCGTGCTACGACGGGCGCTTCAGCTGATGAGAACGACGGGATAGCCGGTTCTTGGCACTTTCCTTTCTTTCGCGCAAGCCCGATTCCGGCCTCGGCAACATTGGCGCGAGCCCGGCGGCCCCTAGTCGCAATATCGACTGGGTGCTCATGTCGGTGCAGATGGCCCTGACTGTCATCGGCTTCTTTGTCGTGTACTCGGCCTCGCGCACGAGGATCGACGACGACCCGTATGTTTTCGCCACTCGGCAGGTGGTGTTTGCCATAGTCGCTGTGGTCGTGATGCTCGTTGTCATGTCCTTTGACTACGAGGGGTGGAAAGATCGTGCGGCGTTTCTCTATGGCTTGACGCTTGTGGCGCTGGTCTTCTTGATCTTGTTGGGCATCGCATCGGGCGAAGACATGATCTCATTCGATCTCGGTCCGCTCAACTTCCAGCCCGCCGAGATGGCCAAGTTCACTACGTTGTTGATGCTCGCGTCGTTCATCGCTGACGAGCGGAGCGAAGAAGTCTCCTATGCCGGATTCCTCACCGGTCTGATGATTGTCGGTGCTCCCGCCGTGTTGATCATCATCCAGCCTGACCTTGGATCGGCCTCGGTGCTGGTGGCTATGGCAATGGGTGTGTTGCTCGTTGCCGGGGCAAAGGCCAGATACATCGCACTGATCACTTTCTTGTCCGTAGCGACGGTCTTTGCGGCGTTCGCTGGTCGACTGGTCAACAACTACCAGGCTGCCCGGATCAGGTCGCTCCT
Source organism: Ilumatobacteraceae bacterium (assembly GCA_019090765.1). Classification (GTDB taxonomy): domain Bacteria; phylum Actinomycetota; class Acidimicrobiia; order Acidimicrobiales; family Ilumatobacteraceae; genus Sva-07. The sequence goes on along the minus strand of JAHRVJ010000325.1, from coordinate 1,680 downwards.
CGACCCGGCGGCCGCGAGTGCTGACGACCTATACCAAGCCGAGAACGCGATGCGCGCCATCGGTACCGGGGGAGTGTGGGGGAAGGGTTGGTTACAAGGTCCGCTCACCAACGGACGCGACATACCGGTGATGTGGGCCGATTTTCCCTTCGCCGCAATTGGTGAGCAGTTTGGCCTGGTCGGATCATCAGCGGTGCTCGGCTTGATCGGGATTGCCCTCGTGCGAATCTGGCGTATCGCTCACCTGTCGCGCGACCTGCTCGGCACATATCTCTGCGCCGGCGTCTTCACGATGCTGCTCTGGCAAACGTTCCAGAACATTGGAATGACGTTACGGATAATGCCTGTCTCGGGCCTGCCACTGCCATTTATTTCCTATGGCGGATCAGGTCTGATCGTGTACTCGGCGATGTTCGGCCTAGTGCAGAGCGTCCATATGCGACGCATGCGCTAGCTGGTTCGACGCTACGGAATTCCGGCCGGAGCTAAGCTCGGCGTGGTAATGGCGTCACTTTGGCCGCAACTCGAGCCACTCCTCCCGCGAGTCCGGAAACCAGCGCGCTACATCGGCTGCGAAGATGGCATGGTGTCCCCCCAGCACGGTGCGGGGAAGGTCGCGTGGCTGCTCGCCTACCCAGACACTTACGAGGTCGGGCTACCCAATCAGGGCCTGCAGATCCTGTACGAGATCCTCAACGAACGAGCTGATGCGGTCGCCGAACGGACATACGCCCCTTGGATCGATCTCGAAGCTGAGTTACGGAAGGCCGGGTTGCCGCTGTTCTCTGTTGACACGCACCGATCGGCAGCGGATTTTGATGTACTCGCCTTCAATCTCTCGGCTGAGCTCGTGTACACCAACCTGCTCAACATGGTTGATCTCGCCGGTTGCCCCGTCCGGACTGACACTCGTTCCGACGACCATCCATTCGTGATCGTTGGGGGGCACGCGGCCTTCAATCCCGAACCGCTTGCGGACTTCATCGATATGGCCGTGCTGGGTGAGGGTGAAGAAGTGGTGGGGGAGATCACCGAAGTCTTGGCTCGCTGGATTGAGGCGGGGCGTAAGGACCGCCAACTGGTGCTGCGCGAACTCGCCAAGGTGCCCGGTGTATACGTGCCGTCGATGTATGAGGTCACCTACGAGGAGGCCGATAACGGTGGCCGCATCGCAGATGTATCTCCTCGCTACGACGATGTTCCAGCGACTGTCGATAAGCGAACAGTGGCTGACTTGGGGGAATGGCCGTACCCCAAGCGTCCGCTAGCGCCGTTAACGGAGGTAGTTCACGATCGCCTGAGCGTCGAGATCTTTCGTGGCTGCACCCGTGGCTGCCGGTTTTGTCAGGCCGGAATGATCACTCGCCCGGTTCGCGAGCGGCCGGCCGAACAAGTGCGAAGCATGGTCGCTGAAGGTCTTGCCCGAACTGGCTACAACGAGGTCAGCCTCACTTCGCTGTCCACAGCAGACTTCAGCGAGATTGCACCTGTCGTGCGCGGCGTGCTCGCCGATCAGGAAGCTGCCGCGCCCGCTGGCCCCGACGGAATGTCAATGGGATGCGGAACAACAATCAACCTTCCGTCGCTGCGCGTTGACGCTTTCACCGTGGGCCTTGCCGGGGAAGTCAATTCTGGACGGCGTTCCGGGCTGACATTTGCCCCCGAGGCTGGCACGTGGCG
>JAHRVJ010000324.1 GCA_019090765.1 Ilumatobacteraceae bacterium | reverse complement strand
GAGCTTGAATAGACCGCGGTGGCGCCTTTGGCCGCTAGCCGTCGGCAGACCGCTTTGGCCTGCTTGCGGCCCGTCTTGCTGAGTGGGCGATCTACGTCATCGCCATCCCAAACCCGCCGCTCGCCGGCCTTGGCGTGGCGCACCAGATAGATGACCGCAGGACCGCCCACAACGGTTTCAGTTTTCGCCTGTCAGGGAACGGTGCCGTTTGGTAAGTCCGCTAACGAACGACACCCAAACTACGGCGGCGACAACGTTGATTCCGGCGCCGGCGAATGCCAGCGCACCGAAGTCTTCAAGGCTGTCGGCCACCGAGTCGAGATTGCCGGTTGGCAGCCCGCCGCTAGTAAGCGCGCCGACCTGGATCGCAAGGATCACTGCTGGCAGTATCCCGAACACGACAAGCCACACCCATAGCAGCGGGTTGTCGGCCGATTTCTTCCAGGTGCCAGATCCGTTCTGCGGGGTTGGCTCGGAGGCCTTCCAGAGCTCGCGTAAGACGAGGAACGGGATGATGTAGAGAATCATCGGTGGCAAAACCCAGCCAAAGATCGCAAATAGCGGACTCCACGCTGTTTGGCGGCCATGGGCCCTGACGTTGCGGGCAATGCGATACATCCAGATGATGGTGATAACGCCCGCCGCGACAGTTGCCAGTCCCGTGACTAGCTGGATCGTGGTCAGCGGTGCGATGGCGTTTTCAAACTCGTCCTCGCTCAATTGGCCGCGGAGGAAGTCGGTGGCGTCTTGAGTAACCGCCGCTGAGGCGATGGTGCCGCCAACGGTTCCAACGGCGACAACCCCGGTCAGGACCATTATTGCCTTCGCGAGACCCCCCACGCGTTTGGTTGCAGCCACAGGCGTCGGGTTATTGGCGTACGACACGTAGCCGGGAGGCCGGGTCAGGTTCGATGGCGGAGGTGGTGGAGGAGACGACGCGGTTGGGGGAGAAGAAACCGGTGGTGGAGGAGGGATCGGCGGGTCCATGGAGCCGGGAGGCGGCGGAACGTCACTCACAGTATTGACGCTACTCGCAGTGCGAGCGACTCCTCACTTCGCGTCCGACCAACGAACAATTTCGCTGATGTCGGCAACGAATTGGACAATCGGTCCATCTGTCGGCGGCGCCCAGCGGTGCGCGGCCTCCTGAAGGCACTGCTCGACGAGTTGAGCCGCTACCGCAGATTCCGTCTCGGGCACATCGAGCAATAGTTCGTCGTGGAGACACAAGACAATCACCCCGTGGGTGCACCTGGCACGCACTGTGACGGCCCAAGTCTTGAAGAATTCGGCCGCGGCACCTTGGACCATCGCGTTGCGTCCGAATCGTCCGCGAGCGGCGGCTCTTGAGCGGGCAGCCCGATCCGACATGTCTACGGTTCCAGTGGCGTTCATCTTCACGCATCGTCCGCCAACGGTGCGGAGGTTATGGCCTCCTTGGGCGGCGACATCGGCGGTACGGAGGTACTCCATCGCCTTTGGGTATGCCGACTCAAGACCTTGCAGGGCCGCCGCGCCGAGGCCGGTAGTTTGGCCGTACATTGCGCCGAGTACGGCTACTTTCGCGACCTCGCGTTCGACCCTGAGCCGACGCGCCACTGGGGCGTACATATCGGCGTCATGAGTAGCGAGGGCAAGGTCATGATCGTCTGACACTGCCGCGAGCACGCGTGGCTCGATTTGGCCGAGGTCGGCGCGAACGAATATTCGGCCTGGCGGCGCGACGATCCCTGGGCGTAGCTCGGACGGCATGTTGTGTAGACCCGCTGTTGCAGTCATTCGCCCGGCCGCGCCATCGGCGCCTGACCATTCACCCCGGAGACGACCGTCCGCGCCGACATTGCGATCGAGCCACCCGTAACCAAAAGTGGTCGCGATGCGTTCGGCCTTACGCCAGTCGAGCAATGCATCTAGTACGGGGTGTTCGTCACGTCGGCGTTCAAGCGTCGATGCTCGGGTATCGGCGACTTCGATACCGACGCGACGCAGTAGCGACTTAACGCTGGACGGGTTACGGAGATCGATGCCGTGACCTGCCGGGAGGTGGTCGAGGACCACCTTGTCGCGGGCGGCCACTTGAGCGCGCTCGGCGGCCGCGTCGAGTGGTTTTGGTCCGATGTAGTCCGCGATCACTCGTTCCGCCTCACCAATATCGATCGGCAGCCCGTCGTGTTCGAGTTCAGCTGCGAGTAGCTCTGCAGCTGATTCTGATCGGGCTGTTGCCAGCGCCCGCGGGCGCCCCTGCAGATCATCGAGTTGAACAATCTGAGCGTTGTAGACACTGGCCGCCAGTTCGGTCCAACGGCCAATCCGTGGTGGCGTTGTGGACCATTGCCCATCGACCCAGTCGGGCCGCAAATAGCCGTCGAGCCGAATGGGGTTCTCAGGGTCATCGTCTGGCTCAAGCGCTGTAAACAGGTCGACGGGGCTGTCTTTGGGGATTCTCTCCGGATCTAGATCGCGGGTGGCTGCCCAGATGCTCGCCGCGTTTGTTTGCCACCCTCCAAAGATGAGTCGCTGCACGGCGGCAAGGTCCCAGCATCGGGCTGGCCGAATGTTGTTGATGATCAATGCCTTGGCCGTTGCCTTCGACCACCACACCCACCGGGGTCCGATGTCGTTCTCGATCTGCCGAATCACCGCTAGCGATTCGGCAGTCGACAAGACCGTTGCCTTGCCGTTAATGGGCGCCAGCGCCGCTCCGACTCCGGGCTCGAACCCCAGCGCCACAGGCTCGCCGGGCGTAAGGGAGGGGATCATCCCCAAGCGAGTTGCGGAGCCGGGCAGGTCAGTTGGTGTTCCT
>JAHRVJ010000323.1 GCA_019090765.1 Ilumatobacteraceae bacterium | reverse complement strand
TCGACACCGCTGAAGCTGCCCACGACGCACAATCCGGTTCCAGCTACTGCTACCCCAACTACACAACGACCTTGGCCGCAGACCTCGGCCGGTCGCCGGGCGTAGCGACCGTCGAGCAGCTGCAGGAAACATCGTTCAACGGCAACGCCGAGGTGGATACTCGGATCAGCCCACCGCCATTCAACGACGAAGGTCCAGTGATCTTCTCCGCTCGCCAAGACCAAGTCGTGGCCATCCTGATCGATCTCGACAACAGCCTTGATAGCTACGACGGAATGAACCTGGCTCGCGAACTTGCAGCGAACGGCAACTGATCGCTGGCCACCACCGCCATATCGACGATAGCCAACACGGACGCGTCAACTCTCGTCGACGGTCACTTCTGTTGGGGCCCACTCGACGCTAGGGGCATCCATGTACAGCCGCTCGATCTCGTAGAACTCCCTAGTGGGTTCATAGAACACGTGCACCACCACGTCGCCGTAGTCGATCAGTGTCCACTCTCGTTCTCGCAGGCCCTCGACTCGGACGGGAGGCCGATCGAAACTGACCTTCAATTGCGACTCCACCTCTTCGGCGACGGCTCGAACGAGGCGTTGATTGGATGCGCTAGCAATCACGAAGTAGCCGGCGATCGACAAGACGTCGCCGACATCCAGAACAATGATGTCCGACGCTTTCATCTGCTCCGCGACTCGCGCCGCTTGAATCGCCAACTCCTCGGAATGTGCGCCAGGATCGACACCACGTTCACTCATCGGGCTCCACCACCGTGTCCTCCACGTTCTCATCTTCCTCTAACTCATCTTCGATCAGCTCATCCTCGGCCAGATCGTCGGATTCGATTTCGGCAATCTCCTCACGGCGATCCAAATAGCCGGTACCAAGGGTGACCACCGCGTCGACACCATCGAGCACGGTCGAGCTAACCACCACCTCCGACTCCCCGAAGAACACTGGGCCCGCCGCTTCCATGTCTTCCACGAACCGTTCGTCAGCGACTTCGATCAGCGTGACCTCTGTTGCTCCATTCGACGTCGGGGCCGTGTCAACCGAAACAACATTGGCCTCGAAGAAAAGCAGCTCACCGATCATCTCCGTCATCAGCTCCGACGACGAGCCATACACCCCACCCGCCGCCTCCAGCTGAGCATCAGAGAACGGTGCTTCGATCCGGAACGACATCGCGGGGTTCGGAGTCGAGACCAACCCGGGCGACACCTGACCGAACACGAGAATCGCATCCTTTCGATCTACCGACACAACATCGACCCCGGAAGGATTGTCGGACTCGAACACGGCGGTTACCGCAAGATCACGGACCTCAATGTTTCCCTCCCACAACAACCGAACAAGCTCCTCCGCAGACGCTGGCGGAATTGGTCGCCCGAACTCGTCGGCCTCCACCTCCGGCGGCGGAATTGGCGAAGGCGCCGTGTTCGCAAGCTCAGACCAGATCTCGACGTCCACAGCGTGGTGCTCGTAGGACCGACCCCCATCGTTGATCGCCACAAGCGCCTGAGCAACTAGGAGCCGACGCAGAGTTTGGTCGCCAGCAGTCGTCACGATTCCGCTGCCGGGCAAACTCGAATCGATCACATCTTCGGGCAGATCGACGCGCAACATTTCGACCGGCTCAAGTAGGTCGATCAACTCATCAACACCAACAACAGCCGATCGCTCAATCGTCAGCGTCAAGATCTCCTCAAGAGGCTCAACCAGTGACTGCGGGTCACCAGCGTCGAAGACCTCACTCAACGATTGGCGTTCTTCCCCGAAGCCCGCCGTCACGTCAGCATTCACCGGCACGGTCACAATGCTGCCGCCCTGCCCGTCCGGCAGCAGCGTCATAATCACCACTGATGCAAGCCTGCCATTTCGGTCTACCGCGGCCAGTACCGCATTGGGAGTTGCCGGCAAAGCAACGACCGGCCGCTCGTCGATCCCCACGGCTTCGCCCTCTTCGGAGTTCGACAGGGTGATGACCCCAACCACAAACAGCATGGCCGCGACGGCCACCAGAACCACGCTGGCAACGAGACCGAACCAAGTTCGACGCTTTCGGCGATCCGGTATTGCCGTCATTGGTTCACGCCATAAAGAGACCGCGCATCGATGACGTCAAGCACAGGTTCGGTCACCAGATAGTTAAGTGGGCGACCATCGGAAAATCGGGCTCGTAAGTCGGTGCTGGAAACTTCAAGTCGAGGCACCTCCACCCGAATCCAATCAATTGCGTCCGGAAGCTCGACAGGTACGCCTGGCCGATCGACAACGACTAGTTGCGATAGCGCTACCACTTCCTCGTGCCTCGACCATGTCTCTAGGCCTGCGGCGGCATCATCACCGATGATCGTGTACAACTCAGCTCCCGGGTAGTCGCCTGCGAGAGTAGCCAACGTGTCGGCGGTATAGCTGTCACCCCCGAGGTCAATTTCGTGACGACCGGCCAACAATCCCGGAACCTCCGATACCGCGGCATCTACCATCGCGAGTCGATCAATGGCCGGGGTGATGAGCCGCGTGCCTTGCTTCTGCCACGGAACGTTCGCCACCATCAGCAGCACCACATCCAGATTTAGGCTGTGTCGCACATTGACAGCAGTCACAAGGTGACCTACGTGCGGCGGATCGAAGGTGCCCCCAAAGAGCCCGATTCGACGCATCTGTTGAGCAGACCCAGGCACGATTACTCCACTTTAGGACTATCTGGGAAGGTTTCCCCCCTATTGACCAGTCCCGCGCTTGACAGACCTGTTACTGTAAGTCGCTCCCTCATATACCCCCTAATACACGGTTTGGGTCGGTTTCTCTAGAAATCCCTCATCCGCGGCCTCCACCGCGCCGATCATCTCCAACGGCTACTCCCCACCGGGGGCGGTCGAGCGAGATCAAAGATCAAAGCTGGTTGCCGCATCTGTGCCGCACGGCACAGTCGTAACGGGAATCAAACAATTCCACGAAACGGTTGTAATAAACATCATGAATGACTCCATTGGTTTGTATCTAAACGACATCGGCAAGGTGGCTTTGCTCACTGCCGAAGACGAACGCGAGCTTTCTCGCGTCATAGAAGCCGGCCGCGAGGCCGCTGAACAGCTTGAGAACGGTAAACGCAGTGTCGCCCTCAAGTCCAAGGTCGCCAAGGCGGCCCGTGCGAAGGATCGGTTCATCCGTTCCAACCTGCGACTCGTGGTGAGCATCGCTCGCCGCTATCCCCTTCCGCAGGGCATGGACCTGCTTGACCTCATCCAGGAGGGCAACCTCGGGCTTGAACACGCTGTCGACAAGTTCGACTGGCGTCGTGGCTTCAAGTTCTCCACCTACGCCACTTTCTGGATCCGTCAGGCCATTGGCCGGGCACTCGACCAGAAGGCCAGCCTCATCCGTATCCCCGGCGATCGTTCCGCGAGCCTCCGCGCAGCGCTGCGTCAGGCCTCGGGCGACGGCGAGACCCTCGACCAGACCAATGCCGAGCTACACCGTCTAACCACGCCGGTCAGCCTCGACAAAACTGTCGGTGACGACGGCGACGCCACACTTGGCGACCTCATGGCCAACGGCGACGGAACTCCCGAAGACCACGTGATGACCCTCGTCGACAGCGAACTGCTCGACGAACTGCTTGGCACGCTCGATGGTCGAGCACGCTTCGCAGTCGAGTCACGTTTCGGGCTTGTCGACGGTGAGCGCAAGAGCTTCCGTGAAGTTGGCGAACTGCTCGGCGTCACTGCCGAAGCGGCCCGCCGCTTGGTAAGCCGTGCGGTTGCTGGGCTCCGCGACGATGCGGAACGCATCCTCGCAGTCTGAGCACACCTAACCTCTAGAAACGGCCCGGGAAACCGGGCCGTTTCTTCGTTTTCGGCGCCGGTAGTCTTAGCAGCATGTCCGAAACCCCTGGGCCTTGGTCACCGTCATCCTGGCACGATTATCCGATCCAACAGCAGCCCGATTGGCCCGACTCTGGCGCGCTCGAGCAGTCGCTCAAACAGATCGCGTCGATGCCCCCGCTGGTCTTCGCAGGCGAAGCCCGGTCGCTGCAAACCGAATTGGCGCATGTAGCCGCTGGCAATGCGTTCCTGTTACAGGCAGGCGACTGCGCCGAGAGCTTTGAGGAGTTCTCCGCCGACAACATCCGTGAGAAGCTGCGAGTCATCCTCCAGATGGCGATCATCCTCACATATTCGGTTGGCGTTCCAATCGTCAAGGTCGGGCGCATCGCCGGACAGTTCGCAAAGCCCAGATCTTCACCAACCGAACAGGTCGGCGACCTCTCCCTGCCAACTTTCCGCGGCCACATCGTGAACGACCCGGCAGTTACAGAAGCGGCCCGGATACCAAACCCGGAACGATTGGTACAGGCCTACCACCAGTCGGCATCAACTCTTAATCTGCTGCGGGCATTCGCCAAGGGCGGGTTTGCAGATCTCTCCCGCGTGCACTCATGGACACAAGAATTCGTGTCCAACAGCCCTCAAGGGCAGCGCTACGAGCAACTCGCCGCCGAAATCGATCGTGCGCTGTCGTTCATGCGGGCGTGCGGGGTCGAAACCGAATCGAACCCCAACCTTTCCGAAGTCGACGTGTTCACCTCGCACGAAGCGCTAATTCTCGGCTACGAGGAAGCACTGACTCGTAAAGACTCGCTGACGGGCAACTGGTTCGATTGTTCAGCCCACATGCTGTGGATCGGTGAGCGCACACGCGACCTCGATGGTGCCCACATCGAGTTCCTAAGTGGTATTGGAAATCCGATCGGCTGCAAAGTCGGCCCCAGCACTTCGGTTGATTACGTGCTTGAGCTGTGCGCCAAGCTCAACCCATCGCGAGTCCCCGGCCGTCTCACTCTTATCAGCCGGATGGGCGCCGATCTCGTAGAAGACAAACTGCGACCCCTCTTACGGGCAGTCACCGATGCAGGCCACCCGATCGTTTGGGCCTGCGACCCGATGCACGGCAATACCTTTAGCGCTCCCAATGGTCGCAAGACGAGGGACTTCGACGAAGTGCTGCGCGAGGTCGGCGGCTTCGTGCGCGCCCACCGCGCCGAGAACACTTGGCCCGGCGGCATCCATGTCGAACTCACAGGAGAAAACGTCACCGAGTGCGTCGGTGGCGGTGAGGCTCTATCGGCGGCCGATCTCGACGATCGCTACGAAACAATGTGCGACCCACGGCTCAACGCCAGCCAAAGCGTCGACCTTGCGTTCCGGGTCGCCGAACTCCTCCGCGACTTCACCTGATCCAAACGGGCAGAGCGCACATGACTGCCCTCGACCTCACCACCAACTGGCCGGTACCGAATGCGTCAGCGCTCGTAGTCCAGCGCGATGAAATCGTCTCAACGGCCGGTGACGTCTGCAAAGTTCAACAACTCGCCTCACTCTCCAAGCCGATTTGTTCGTGGGCAATTCTGGTAGCCATCGAAGAAGGCGTAATCACGCTCGAAACTCCGCTCGGTCAAACAGGATGCACACTGCGTCACCTGCTGAGCCATGCGGGCGGCTACCCGTTCGATGATCCAGCACCAACTGCACTCCCCGAACGGAAACGGATCTACTCAAATACTGGCTTTGATCTCGCCGCCGCAGCTGTTGAACAGGCGACCGCGATGACATTTTCCGACTATCTCCAGGAGGCGGTGCTCGCTCCACTCGGAATGAATTCCAGCACCCTTGCCGGCCCCGCCGCCAGTGGCATGATCGGTTCGACACAAGATGTTGGCGCCTTTATTCAGGAGGTCCGATCCCCCACTCTCCTTCACCCGTCAACCGCCGCAGAGGCAGTCCGCGTCCAGTACGCCTATCTCGCCGGTACCGTTCCAGGTGTGGGGCGCTATGACCTCTGCCCTTGGGGGCTGGGATTCGAGATCCGCGGCGCCAAGCAGCCGCACTGGACCGGCAAGCTCAACTCTGAGCTGACCTACGGCCACTTCGGGGCAGCCGGAACAATGTTCTGGATCGACCCCGCGATCGATCTCGCACTGGTCGCCTTAGCCGACCTCCCCTTTGACAAGTGGGCGTTGTCGGCTTGGCCCGAATTGTCCGACGCGGTGATTGAGGAATACGCCTAATCGGCGGTCCGTCATGGTGAGCACCTTCGGCCATGGGGACCGCATCCGGCATTCCGCCGTCCCGGCCGAGACCGAGATTCCACTAATTCGGTACGGTTTCGTCGTTGGCACCAACCGTGGCGATAACCCCATCATGATCATGTTCGACGGCGATCTGCGAGCCGGTGCTGTTACCGAAACCGAGATCGAACACGTTCGCGTCTCCAACCTGACGCTCACCCTTGACGGGCATGACCTCCTCGACGACCCGTCGCTCAGACAAGGACTCGTCAATCTCTGGGTGGCCGAAGCCGAATGCGCGGGATTACAGATTTCGTCGCTCGATTGCATAGGCACCGGGGTCCGCGATTCCCGAGAAGGCTACGCCCTAGCGCGGCTGACTAGCGGCGGTGAGCAGTATGTGCTCCGCGGCTCATTGTGCATGCACCAGTACAACGCGATCGTTGTACACGCCGACCGCCCGAATCGCTGGGAAGTCCCAACCACTTACGGGTAGACCAGGTCGCGGATTCAACCGCCCTTGTTGTCTAGTTCAGGCGCTCGACGATCATGGCCATGCCCTGACCGCCGCCGACACACATGGTCTCGAGGCCGATCGTCTTATCTTCGCTCTGGAGGTTGTTGATCAGCGAGGTCATGATGCGTGCGCCGGTCATTCCGAAGGGGTGACCGAGAGCGATTGCCCCACCATTAATATTGACTTTGTCGAGACCAAATCCGAGCTGCTTCGCAGACGGAATCACCTGCGCCGCAAAGGCCTCGTTGATCTCTACGAGATCGATGTCGTCGGCACCCATTCCGGCACGTTCCATCGCCTGCTGGCTGGCGCCGATCGGCCCGAGACCCATGATCTCAGGGTCCAATCCGGAAAGGCCCGAGGCGACGATGCGAGCGAGCGGCTTGAGGCCAAGTTCCTTTGCCTTCGTGTCGCTCATCACCATCACCGCAGCAGCACCGTCATTTAGCGGGCAAGCGTTGCCAGCGGTAATTCGTCCATCAGGTCGGAACACCGGCTTAAGCCCCGCAAGTTTCTCTGCTGTGGTGCCGTCACGCGGGCCATCGTCGGTTGAAACAACTGTTCCGTCGGCGAGGGTCAGCGGAGTGATCTCGTTTTCGAAATGACCTCGGGCGATCGCGGCAATCGCACGCTGCTGGCTGGCTGCCGCGAACTCGTCCATCTCCTCCCGGGTAACGCTCTCTAGCTCGGCGACGTTTTCTGCCGTCTGGCCCATCGCCGCATAGAAGTCGGGCAACCCCTCCGCGGGGGTCCAGTCGGGCTGACCACCCTGGCTACGCAGCGCAGTCCGCTCACCGGCCTCGGCGAACGCCGCGTTTGGCGCCGTATCGCTCGCGCCGTAGGCGTACCGACTGACAGTCTCGACCCCCGCTGAGATAAAGCAATCTCCCTCGCCAGCCTTGATTGCGTGGGCCGCCATTCTGATGGTCTGCAAGCTCGAAGAGCAATAGCGGTTAACCGTCACCCCAGGCACGGGACCCAGGCCAGCGAGGGCGGCTGCCATGCGGCCGATGTTGAATCCAGCCTCACCAGCTGGCTGGCCACAACCCATGATGAGGTCCTCAATGTCGGTTGACGAAACCTCGGGTACCTTGGCCATTAAGGCGCGCACAATCTGAGCGGCCATGTCGTCGGGGCGGAGGTCAACAAGTGAACCCTTGTTGGCACGGCCAATCGGGCTACGGGCGGTTGCGACGATCACTGCTTCAGTCATACTCCGAGAGTACCTACGCGCGAGCCAGGGGCTCTAACTGGACTGGCGCTCGCCGCTACCGTCGGGGCGGTGATTCTCCATGTGGCCGCCTGCCATCCCGATACGTGATGTTGACAGAACCAATTGCGGTGCTAGATGTCGGCGGCTCCTTCATCAAGACCGGGGTCGTGCGAGGGGCTGCAGTTGAGCTGGGCGCCACATTTCCGGCGCTATCGACGGCAGCGGCGGAGGTTGTGCTTGGCCAGTTGGCGTCGGCAACCACGGCTGCGCTTGGCCTCGGCGGAGACTCAATCGTCGGCCTTGCCATCAGTGTCCCGGGGCCCTTCGACATCCGGGCTGGCGTCGCTCTGATGAGCGACGTGCACAAATTCGAATCGATCTACGAGTTCGAGCTGCGACACGAGATACGGGCGCGGACCGCTATCGCCGATCTTCCGATCGAGTTTGTCCACGACAACGATGCGGCCGGGGTCGGCGAAGCCCGCGCCGGAGCTGGAGTCGGATACGGCCGGGTGCTCACGATCACGTTGGGTACTGGTGTCGGCTCTTGTTTAACCGAACGCGGCCAACTGGTGGACAAGGTCGGTGACCTCACTATCGAGCTGCTGGCAATGCGCCCCACCGAGTGGGGTCGCGCGGACGACGTACTGTCGGCACGTGGCTTGGCCAAGCGCCTCAACGTCGCCATGGCCGACCTCCCTCAGGCCGTCGCTGACCCGTCTTCCTACGAAATCGTCGCTGACCACGGCCACCGTGTTGGCACCTTCCTGTCGCCCGTAGCCAAGGAGGTCGATGCCGACGTGGTCGTCATCGGGGGAGGCCTCTCGGCTGCGTTCGACCGGTTCGGCCCGTCCTTGCGCGAGGCACTCCACCCAGTCGAGTGCCTCCCCGCAACGCTCGGGGCGCGGGGCCCCCTCCTCGGAGCCGCCCAACTCGCCTTCTCCACTCCCCATCGATGAGTTTCGGCGCGACCCCCTCGCGCGAACTCTCATCGAAGGGTTACCGGGTGTCGATAACCCTGTAGATCTCGGCGCTGCGGCCGGATGAGAGGCCGTTCGCTTCGCCGTTGCGTTGAAACCACTCACGCACCATCTCAGTCATGGCGTCGGGTTCGCGATGCTGGCTCTCGTGACACTGCAGCGCACGGATCTTGCGCTCGACCTGATCGGTGATGTCAATCACACCGTCACAATTGTCCTCCGTACCGGGGCCAAACGGAATCCACACTTCCTCAACTTCCCATGGTTCAAGATCGGCACAAGGCTCACCGGGGAACGCGAACTCGTTGCGCGCATCGGGATACACCGCACACATCGTCGCTTCGCCAGTCGCGGTGTGATCGGGGTGCGAGCCATAAGTCGACTCGAGGGTTCGCAACGGCGACTGGGCGATCACTACCTGAGGTCGAACTTGCCGTATCACGTGGCTGATGTCGTGGCGTAGATTCATGCTGACCTCAACCATCCCGTCCATGTATCCGAGGAAGTGAAGCGAGGTCACGCCAACCTCAGCTGCCGCGTTCGTTTGTTCACGCCGGCGAATGTCTCCCATCTCGACGCGCGAGATTGAGTTGTCAAACCCTCCGGCTTGACCGTCGGTCACCAGGCAATACACCACCTCAACACCGTCGTCGGTCAGATTCGCGATCGTGCCCGCCGACATGAAGTCAACATCATCGGGGTGAGCGGTTGCCACCAGGACCCGTTCGATTTCGGAGCTCTGCAACATCGCACCAGTAAACGGCCTATTCCAACGAAGTCAACTGCATACAGAACCGCGCCTGGTAGCGGCAAGTCTCTACAGTCGCGTTAATGACAACAAACGCCGAGCGGTCGGCAATCGTTCGCAGCTTGACCATCGCCGGATGGTTCCTGGTCGGTGGGTCAATTGGACTCATCGCATTCCAACTCAACCGAGTGCGTTCAATTTCCGGAGGCGGCACCGCATTCTCCACCGCGTGGGAACAGCGCATAGAGGTACTTAGCTTCGTGATGCTTCCGCCGAACATGATGGTGCTCGTTCCAGCTGCGACGGCCGCTGTTGCTGCAACTTGGCTGGCTGGCAAAGACCGAGAGGTCTGGCTGGTAACCCTCGTGCGGCTCGTCGCAACGGTGGCTGGCGCAATGTTCGTGATCGGGTTGATTGCGATCGTCAATATCTTTCAGCGCGACGCCGCTGGTCAACGAGATATCGAAGGGGTATACCTCAGGCTCGGCGGAGTCTCCATGGCCGTGGGCATCGTCATCTTGTGCTGGGCCGCCGAACGATTCCATTCACGCGACTAGCCCCTCAGCGTTTAGCCGCCGAGGTCGCCAGTCCGGAAGTGTGACCTGCAGAGCAGTTCGTAGCGCACGCTGTCGCCGAACAGCGGAGCTTCAGATTCATTCGTATCCCCCACCACAACCGTGTCACCCTCGTAAACGATCACCCCATTGACCACGCGAGCATTGTGAGTAGCCCGAGCACCGCACCAGCAGCGCGCCTCAACTTGCAGGGGTACGTGCTCGTCCGCGATTTCAAGCATTCGCCGGGTGCCCTCGAACAACTCGCCACGAAAATCGGTCAGCAATCCGAACCCGTAAACGTCAACTTCTAGCTCATCGACGACCCGCGCAAGTTGCTCGCACTGGGCCACGGAGTAGAACTGCACTTCGTCACAGACCAAGTAGTGAACCGGCCAATTACTCACGGCGAGCGCATACAAATCGACATCGGGCGTTACTTCAACTGCCGGTGCAGCCACCCCCAGCCGGCTAGTTACCTGCTTGCCCTCGCGGTCGAGCGTGGTTAACAGCAGCCCGAATAGCTGCCGATTGGAGAGATTGTGGTGGATTTGCAGTGCCACAGTGCTCTTACCAGAGCCCATAGTGCCGAAACTGAATCGAAGGGTCGCCATGCCGAGGCCCGACCCTACCCCTCTGAGGTGGTGGTACCGGAACTGCCGATGGTGCCGTTGTTTAACCCGCCGAAATCCGGGTCAACCTGTGCGGGGCCGTCGATCCGTTCGAGCTGCTTCGGGCCGCTCGAATCATCGCAAGCAGTGAAGGCGATCGCGGCCGCGAAACCGAACACGATCGCTACCCCGATGTTGCCAATACGCGATTGCACACACCGACTTTAGGGGCCCGATCGCCGTGCTCGGTCGCGGCTGAAAATCGTCCACCTCAAGTCGCACGAACCGCCTACTCCAAGCACTCCCGCGAACCTTCCAACAAATCCCTCGTAGTCACGAGGATTCTCACCCGCGGCAACTACGGTGTCAGAGCACGGACTCCGGCAACGGTGCTGGGGCGGCAGGCCAACTGATAGCTCATCACGGTGGCCGATGACCTCTGGAGAAGACAGAACATGACCGAGACGATCGAACGGTCAGATTCGGCCGACGACGACCGGATACTCGACCACCTCGTTGTCAGATTTGCCGGTGACTCAGGCGACGGGATTCAGCTCACCGGCGACCGTTTCACCTCGGTCAGCGCATCGTACGGCAACGACCTCTCGACGATGCCGGATTTCCCCGCGGAGATCAGGGCCCCGACGGGAACCGTCAACGGCGTTTCGGCATACCAGGTGAACATCGCCGACCACGACATCACCACTCCCGGCGACGAACCCAACGTGCTTGTCGTCATGAACCCAGCCGCCCTGATGGGTGAACTCCACCGGCTTGAGCCGGGCGGCACAATCATCGCCAACGAAGACGCCTTCGAGGAAAGAAACCTCGAAAAGGCTGGTTACAAGGTGAACCCGCTCGATGACGGCAGCCTTGCCAACTATCGCCTACTCCGGGTGCCGATGACCAACCTCACCAAAGAGGTGTGCGCTCCGCTTGGGGTAAAACCGCGTGATGCTGAGCGTTCGAAGAACTTCTTCGCTCTCGGACTCGTGTCGTTCATGTTCACCCGCCCAACAGAGCCAACAGTCGAGTGGATCGACCAAAAGTTCGCGAAGAACGAAAAAGTCGCCGCAGCTAACAAGGCCGCCTTCCACGCCGGATTCAACTTTGGCGAAACGACCGAAGCTGTCGGCCACCGCTACGAGGTTCGTCCGGCGAGGCTCCCAGCCGGCGAGTACACCAGCATTACGGGTAACACCGCTCTGGCCTGGGGCATTGTCGCAGCGGGACAACTCGCCAAGCTGCCAGTAACTCTCGGTTCGTACCCCATCACGCCGGCTAGCGACATTCTCCACGAGCTGTCCAGGCACAAGCATTTCGGGGTCCGCACGGTGCAGGCCGAAGACGAAATCGCCGCCGTCGGTATGGCGCTCGGCGCAGCCTTCGCTGGCCATCTCGGCGTCACCACCACCAGCGGTCCTGGCGTGGCCCTCAAGAGCGAAACAACATCGCTAGCGGTGTCGATCGAACTGCCACTGCTGCTTGTTGACGTCCAGCGCGGCGGCCCGTCCACCGGGCTGCCAACCAAGACCGAGGCCTCCGACCTGAACATCGCGCTTTACGGTCGCCACGGAGAAGCCCCACTTCCCGTAATTGCTTCATACAGCCCTGCGCATTGCTTCGATGCAGCCATCGAGGCGTGCCGCATCGCCCTGAAGTACCGGACTCCCGTAATCCTGCTGTCTGACGGATATCTGGCTAACGGCTCCGAGCCGTGGAAGCTGCCCGACATCGACTCCCTGCCTGACATTTCAGTGCCCTTCGCGACCGAGAAGAACCATCGCGAGGAAGACGGCACCGAGTCGTTCTGGCCATACGCCCGCGACGAAACAACCTTTGCGCGGCCTTGGGCAATTCCAGGGACCCCGGGCCTGCAGCACCGCGTTGGAGGAATCGAGAAAGAAGACGGAACAGGCAACATCGACTACACCCCCGCTAATCACGAGCGGATGAGCGAGTTGCGCGCCGCCAAGATTGAAGCAATCACTGCCGATATCCCGCCGACCGAAATCAACGGTGACGCCGACGGCGACATTCTGATTCTTGGTTGGGGTTCAACATGGGCGGCAATCGATTCAGCCGTTCAGCGGTCCCGACGCGCAGGAATCAAGGTCGCGTCGGCCCACATCATGCACCTCAATCCCCTTCCGCCAGACCTCGGCGACATTCTCAGTCGCTACAAGAAGGTGCTGATCCCCGAACTCAACTCGGGTCAGCTTGCCAACGTCATCCGCGGCAAGTACCTCATTGATGCTCAACCAATAGCGAAGTTGCAGGGCTTGCCGTTCAAGTCTCGCGAGATCGAAGCGGCCGTCAAGGAAGCCGCTGCAACCCTCTTCGAAACCTCCGACGATCAGAAGGTGAACTCATGAGCACCGCTCAGGTAGCTGTGACAACAAAGAAAGACTGGACCAGCGATCAGGAAGTCCGCTGGTGCCCAGGTTGCGGCGACTACGGAATCTTGCTCGCAGTTCAGCAGCTGATGCCCGATCTTGGGGTCGCACCCGAAGACACCGTGTTTGTCTCAGGCATTGGCTGCTCTAGCCGCTTCCCGTACTACATGAACACCTATGGGATGCACTCGATCCACGGACGCGCCCCCGCAATCGCCACCGGCGTTGCAGTAGCCCGCCCCGACCTTGATGTTTGGGTGATTACTGGTGACGGCGACGGCCTGTCAATCGGCGGCAACCACCTGATCCACGCGCTGCGCCGCAACGTGAACCTCAACATTTTGATGTTCAACAACCGCATCTACGGTCTCACGAAGGGCCAGTACTCCCCCACCTCCCCGGTTGGCAAGGTCACCAAGTCAACCCCGATGGGATCGATCGATCCGCCTTTCAATCCGCTCGCGGTTGCTCTAGGCGCCGAAGCCAGCTTCGTTGCTCGCACCCACGACCTGGACCGCAAGCACATGACTGAGACCTTCCGGGCCGCCCACGCGCACAACGGAACGTCCTTCGTCGAGATCTACCAGAACTGCAACGTCTTCAACGATGGCCAGTTCGACCACGTGACCAAGAAGAAGGAACGCGACGAGATGATGATCAATCTCGTCCACAGCGAGCCGATCACCTTCGGCGCGGAACGTCAGCGCGGAGTAGCCATGGGCGCCGACGGCCAGCTTCGCCTGGTACAACTTGCCGATGTCGACCCGAGCGAAGTGCTAGTCCACGACGCTCAGCGCCAGGATCCCTCGCTGGCATTCGCCTTGGCCCGTCTCAACGCCGACGACGACTCGCCGACTCCATTCGGGATCTTCCGCGACATCGATCGCCCAGAATATGCAATGGCGGTTAGCGAGCAGGTGCTCGCTGCCAGCGAAAGCAAGGGACCGGGAGACCTCAACGCACTGCTGCGCTCGAACGGCACCTGGAAGGTCGACTGATCAATCTGGATTGATCTGGAGTAGCTCGGCGTCGACTCCGGCGCCGAGCACCCAGCCTTCCTCGCCCACAACCGTCGATACCTGATTAAACGGTACCGACGGCGCGAACAGGTCGCCGATCCGGTCACACGCGTCGAGGGACATCAACCACTTCGCCACCACGCGAACCTGCGCTTCGTCACGTACCTCCCCAAGCCCCACAGGGACTGTCAGCAGCGACGGCCACACCTCAGCGACCACGATGCGGCCCCGAGCAACATCGGGACGGCTCAAGCCTGTTGTGAACGGCCAGACTGCAAGCCGGTCGCGGTAGCGCGTTCCGAGACGATCAAGCACTGGTATCCCAACCAGGCTCTGACTCCCTACACATCCGGCGCCCAACAGTTGCCAAATTGAAAACGGCCGCCGACCGGTGGCGCTCAAGGTCTTCTCAACCAACCGCCACTCCGGCAGCACCCCTTCATTCGTTGGTCGACGGGGACCGAGCCTTGCGGCTGCTGCCGACGGTGGACACCCCCAGAATGGCGATGCGCTCGAAGAGATCCGATCGTTCAAGGCTGCCGCGATCGCGAATCGGTTGTTGTGATTACGTTCGTTATCACTGATCTTGTCGGCCAGCATCGACCACATCGACTTCCACGGTGGATCAGCGAGGCCTAGCGAGGCAGCGGTCCCCTTGGGGTAGCCGAGTGAGAAATCGACGCCGATCAGTGTCCGTGCCAGCGGATCGCTGTCGACAATCTCCCCCAGGGCCTGTTCGGCAAGGTGGCGGGTCGGAAGATTCTCGGTTCGCACACGATCGCCTTCGGCCACCGCAACCCAAATCGAATCAGTACCACGCTTCGGCGTTGAGTTGGCGCTCCAGTCGACGACGACAATCTGGTCGAACATCGATGTCCTCGCTATGCGAGGACGATGCCCACGGCGGCGAAATGCATCCCGGCGGCAACCACTGTGAACACATGCCAGACCTCGTGGTAGCCAAAGGTCATCGGCCACGGGTCGGGGCTGCGACGGTAGAGCACGGGAACACCGGCGGTGTAAGCCAGGCCACCGCCGACAATCAACGCCAACGCCAACCCTGGCAGGTGCTGCACCAGTGCAGGGGTGATCACTAACGCCGTCCACCCCATCACGATGTACAACGACGATGACAGCCAACCGGCCCGGTCAAAGGCCACCAGCTTCAACACGATTCCCGTCACCGCGAGCCCGCCGACCACCGACAATATCGGTATTCCCCACGCGAGCGGAAGCGCCACTAGACACAGTGGAACGTAGGTCCCCGCAATGAGCAGGTAGATCATCGAATGGTCGAGCCGTTGCATGATCGTTCGCGCCCGCTCTGATTTCGCCAGCCGGTGGTACGCCGCGGATGTACCAAAGAGCAACAGCAGCGTTGCCGCGTAGATAGATGCCGCAGTGCGAGCCGCAGCTCCACTAGCAATCACGATCAACCCAATACCCGCAGGGATCACCGCCCAGAACGCCCACGAGTGCATCCGGCCACGCCACGTCGGGCGTTGCTCAAGGAGGAGGTCGGCCGAGGTCACGGCTCTAACGTACCGGTCGCGGCAACGGGAATACCCGCGCCCTTCAGGTGCTACTGGAGTTGACCTGAAACAACTGGTCGATGAGTTCAATCACTGCGGAACCGTACTTCTCAAGCTTCGCAGGCCCGATGCCCGAGATCTTTGAAAGTTCTGCCTGGGACGTGGGCGCCTTACGAGCGATTGCCGCCAAGGTCTTGTTGTCGAACACCACGTATGCCGGTTTGCCATCACGTAGTTCGTTGCGAAGCTGCCGGAGTGCTTCGAAACGATGCTGACTGGCAGCGTCGAGGTCGGCAGCGGGATCAGCTGTGGTCTTTGTCCCCCGAGCGGGCTTCGGCGCCGTTTCGGGACGCGCCGACGACACGATCCGCCGCTCGCTCGGCTCAGTTGTGAGCTCTTCAACAAACGGGCTCGGCCGCGGGCCCGTGACAATCGTTGCCCGCACACTTGCACGCGTGATCGCAACGTGGAATAGTCGCCGCTCTTCCTCGGTGTCCTCGGACAACCGGTGCGGGTATTGCTCGGCGTCGGCGAGGTGCACAACCACGTGTGGCCATTCCTGCCCCTTCACTCTGTGCACCGTGGATAGCAGCACACCTCCCGAAGAACGTTTGACCGCGAGATGCCCGCGCAGCCACCCCTCGAACGATCCGAGATCGTCATGCAACGCCGCCAAATGCTGGATCGCGGTGAGGTCGTCGCCCTGAGCAGGACGATTCATACCACGCCGATTTGCATCAAGCCCAGCGACAGACCCCCCAAGCCCGATCTCGTCGATGAGCGTGAAGACGATGTCGGAAGTGTTCGCGCCGCCTGCCACCATCTTCTGCAGAACCTGGATGTCGGCGGCGAACTCAATCAGCCGCTCCGAGTCGCGCTCCTTGTTGAGCCTGCCCGCCAGTTTGTTGAGGTCAACGATGTTGCCCTGTTCGGAAATCCAGTCAGTGACCCGAGGGTGGAACGAACGCGATGGCCGACGCAACGATTCGCGAATATCGGCCGGGTCAAACCTCCCGCCGCGATGTTCTGCAGCTACGGCAAGGCGGAGCCAGGCCAGCACGGTGCGGACCGCTGTGCGGTCAGCAAACTCAAGGCCCACTCCCCCACTGATCGGGATCTCGGCCGAAGACAACGCAACCTGCACCGGTGCCAGGAGTGCGTTAACCCGGCTGAGCACAGCGATGTCTGTGGTCGGTGAGCCACTTGCCAAGGCCAACTCGACAGCTTCGAGGGTGCCACCTATGGCGTCGGCCCCGGCGTTGACCGACCATCCGACCGGATCTGTTGAAGCGGCCCGAATTGTTTTCTTAACGCGCCGAGTATTGTGCCGCAAGAGCCGGTCGACGATCTCCACAACGCCAGCCGGGCAGCGGTAGTTCACTTCGAGCGGATGCTCGCCCGCCCCCGGAAACAACGTCGCAAAGTCGATCAACCAGGCGGGGTCTGCACCGTTATAGCCGTAGATCGTTTGGTCGTCGTCGCCAACCCCGAACACTGCACCACCCGGAGCCGATAGCAGCCGAATCAAAAGCAAGTGCGCCGGAGTGAGGTCCTGGAACTCGTCGACGAGCATCAGCCGACAGGCCCGCTGCGCCGTACGGCGAGCGTCGGGGTCACCAAGCAGTACGAGTAACGCCCGGTAGATCTGATCATCAAAGTCAACGGCGCCTCTGCGTTCGAGAGCCGCTCTGTACTTGGGCCATGCCTCCTCCAGACCTTCGACATCGCCGTCGTAGCACTGCTCGGCTTCAGCCGGTTCGAGCAGCCCAAGCCGTATTTGGCTGAGCGCCTCGATCCAAGGCCCGATCGGGTCGCTATTGCGGCGGCGAGGAAACGAAACAAGGTCCCCGATGATCCGCCTGACATCGGGCTCGTCGATTGTCTTCCACGAACGTTGTTGGCGAGCGAACGGGGCCACGCCATTGACAATCGCCAGTGCAATCGCGTTGAGCGTCCGCACCTGCAGCCCTGGAAGATCAGCAGTCCGTTCCTTCATCTCTTCTTGGGCTCGTTTGTTGAAAGCGACGAGGCTGACTGCGGTTGGAGGCAAGTTCCAATGCTGCAGAAGATGACGGGCGCGCTCGGTTAAGACGCGAGTTTTTCCTGACCCGGCGGGAGCGATGATACGCGCCCCGCCACCAGGATGAGTTACCGCCGCAAGCTGATCGGGCGCCAGGTCGGCAGTAGAAACGTTCGTTGCCGGGGGAAGAAGAGACCCATGTTCGATGGCCCACGCATGGAGTACGGGGACCCCGTCGATGGGGTCAGAATGGCGAACTGGGCCACCATCGAGCCAAACAATCTGACCGTCGGGAACAATGATGTCACCGTCAGCATCGACGGCCTTCGCGCCCATTGCCAAGGCAGCATCGAGTGCGCACCAGATTGGGCGGTCCGGGTTGCGCCCATCAACAGTGTTGCTCCACACCAGGTGGTGTAGTTCCTCGAGCTCGAAGGCAAAGGTTGGACCGACCTCGAACGGCTGCGCCTCGGTCATCAGCCTTGGCTCACGATCGAAATCTGTAGCGAGTTCGATAACCACTCGCTGGCGGCCATGGTGGGCCGCGCGCAACTGGGCCAGCGCCTCATCGGGGTCTTCGAGAACCGACGCCGTGATAGTCAACTTGGCCGCGGTCTTCCAGGGTTTGGCGACGGGACCGCCAGGCTCGATCAATAGATGTCGACCCAACGCATCGGGCCCGGCGCCAGCTAAGGCGGCTCCTTTTGACACGTCGACCTCCGTGGTCCGACGCGGTCCTCCGCCTGCGGCAGGCGGCACTACAGGGAGGAAACCTGACTTGGAATACTGTGGTTCGGAGGATTCCGGTTCGGAATACTCGGCTGAAATCGGTGGTGATTCAGCGTCTGCGACCGGCACGTCTTGCTCGCCACCATCGTGCCAACACTGCCGGACTTCGGCCGGCAAGTCATGCTCACCCTCACAGTAGGCGCACGCGATTCCCATGCACTGACCTTACCGATCAGCGAAGCAATACGCACACCTGTTCGTGACGATCAACGACTGAATCGGCCCTCACCAAGCAATCTCCGGGAGTCCGTACGTAACGCAAAGCCCGGCCCCATTGACGATTACTAGTGATGCCACAATCACAGCCACCGCGACCGAACGTTTCCGGCTGGAACTCGAACCAAGCGGGGCGGGCATGTACCACTCGGGCAACAGTTCTGTACCTGGCACCGGCTCGGCACCGAATGGCGC
>JAHRVJ010000322.1 GCA_019090765.1 Ilumatobacteraceae bacterium | reverse complement strand
GGGCTCGTTGTCTATCTTGAGTCGGACGGCGCAGGCTCGGCGGTTGCGACGACAACCACTTCTACAACGACTACCACCACGACGCTCCCACCATCGACGACCAGTACGACCTCCACAACCTCCACCTCGACAAGCACATCTACTGTCCCTCCGACCACTTTGCCCCCTCCTGATCGGGGCCTCATCACGGTCGTGGTGTCAAGTGGCAGTACGGCGGGGGAGCGGCTTCCGCCAAGTGTGTTTCTGGTGGGTGCTGCTGGGTACACCAATATCCGAGGGCTCAATGGCGCTGTGCCACTGATTCGGACGAAGGTCTTTTACACCGACCTGTTTAAGTCCGCGGCCGAAGTGCTCGCCCTCGACGTTGGCCTGGGAGTAGAAGACATCGCCCCGATGAGCGAGGCTCCCCCCGTCGCTGGATTGGGAGGTGCCCAACTCCTGCTTTACCTGGGCGGTTCTTAGCCTGTCCCGCTCACCCGTTGAAGGGGAACCATGCGACAGCCTGTCGTCATGATGGTTAACGCATGGATTCGATCAGCACTCAAGAATTCGCCAGCGCCGCCCTCTTGCTTGGTCGCGAGGCGCGTCGGCAGGGAATGTTTGGTCCGAGCTATCGCTGCCCGCCGCGGCTGGTTGGAGTTGACCGGTCGATTCGTTTTCGGCCGAACGGAGCGGTGGTCGCGGTGCGGTTGCGTGATCGAGGTCGAAACGCGGTGTTGGCCGACATGATCGAAGGCGTTGTGGTGGCGAACAGTCTCCAGTCACCGCATGCAGACCGCATTCGCGCCGAGCTATGGCGAATCGTCGAGGGTTCTGAACATGGTGCCCGTCGGGCGGCCGCATAGGTCTAGCCCGGCCGTTGGTTCAGCTGTAGCGAATGCCGAATTCCCCGACTTGGTAAGAGACTTGCCGCTCCCCATACGGGCCCTCCTTCGGCATCCGTTCCAGCTGATCGGGGAGGTTGATAAATGTGCGCAGTTCGGCGAATGTTTCCGCTTGGTAGTAGACGGCCAGTACCGAGGGTTCGTCCGCCATTTGGTTGACAACATCTCCCAGTATCCCGGCGGCTGAGCGTGCCTCGGTATCAGCGTCGTACTGTTCTAGCCAGGTGTCAACGTTGGAGACCTGCTGCGTGACGACCACGCACGGCAACTGCCGCTCACGGAAGATCGATGTACGAAGCGGCCGTAGCCAGGTAACTGTTTGCACGCTAGATGCGCCATATTCTTTCATCAACGATCTGTATTGGTCGGAGGCCAAGAAGGCTGCGACCGGGGCACGATAGAGACATGGGATGTAGAGCCTGACAACATCGGGGTGCTCGACCGTTCGGTTGATGTGATGGCCGAGAATTCCGAGCTCCCGCCGGGTGTCTTCATGCTTGTTGAAACCGTTTATCCAGGTTTCGTAGTCACGCATCTGATGTGCGATTACGGCTGCAAACGGCGAGATCTCACTCGGTCGATTGGGCATTGAGCGACCTAACTCGTCCCGATTCTATTGTTCTCTCGGGGCTCGCAAATAACGACTGGGATGTCACGGTCTGTCTTCTTCTGATAAGTGGCGTAACTCTTGAAGGCCTCAACGATGCGCGGCCACATCTCGGCCTTCTCCTCAGGGGAGGCAACACGGGCCGTTGCCTCCACGATCTCGTCGGCCACGACCAGTTCGATTTCCGGATTAGCGACGAGGTTGCCGAACCAATCGGGATTGCGATCGTCGCCGTTCTTTGAAGCGACAATGACGTAGCTGCCGTTGTCTTGGAGCGGCGAGAGCAGCATCGTGGTTCGGGGTTTGCCGCTAGTCCGGCCAGTCGTGTGAAGTTGAACCACGGGCAGCGATGAGACGGTCGATCCAATGCCCCCACCAGATACTTTGAGCAGGCTCTTGTGGGCGACGTTCATCAGCTTCATCATCGCGTCGTTGGTGGTCTGCTTGACTCCCACGTCGATCACTATACGCGAATTGACGCCGACGCAAATCGAATTTTCGATTGGCGAGAGGGGTAGTGTCGCTCACCGATGAAGGTCTCGCGATGAGAATCTCGGAACGGGTCGACAATGCAGTGCGCGCAATGGCCGAGTTGGCCGCTGGCGACGGGAACGCGATGAAGGCTGAGCTGATTTCGCGTGGCCAGGGAATTTCGCTGAAGTATCTGCTCGACATCTTTCGTGATCTCAAACGCGCCGAGTTAGTGCGGTCGAAGCGGGGGCCGAGTGGGGGTTTCGTGTTGTCACGAGCAGCCGCCGAAATTTCCCTCGCCGATATCTTTCGAGCGGTCGACGGACCGCTTGCCGATGTGCATGATGAGAGCTTGCGAGGCCTCGAGTATCCGGCGCCGGCTGAGGCACTTCCTCTTGTGTGGATGGCGATCCGAGGAAGCCTGCGGCTGGTGCTTGAAACTGTGAGCCTGGCCGATCTCGTCGCTGGTGACTTGCCAGATGATGTTGCGGGATTAGCTGCTGCGTACCGGCAAACGACCGAGGATCGCTACGGCGGGAGTAGTTCAACAGTTCGCCCGAAGACCTGACCGCTGGCCGCCGCGGCCAGTGGTAGGGTGCGAAACAGGATATTGTCCGTAGAGTTAGTGGACAATAGCCGACCCCCTTCGCATCGCCGTCTCTGGCAAGGGTCGTCGCCGTCACTCAAGGAACTGTTGTGAACCAAACAAATTCAAGCCTCACTCATCTGCAACGTCTTGAAGCGGAGGCGATCCAAATCATGCGCGAGGCGGTGTCGGAGAGCGACAACCCGGCAATGCTCTACTCAATTGGTAAGGACAGCTCCGTGATGCTGCACCTGGCCATGAAAGCGTTTTACCCGTCGAAACCGCCTTTCCCATTGGTCCATGTCGACACCCATTGGAAGTTCAGTGACATGTATCAGTTCCGCGACGACACCGCGAAACGGCTGGGGCTAGATCTAATCGTTTACTCCAACCCCGAGTGTGTCGAACTGGGAATCAACCCGTTCGACCATGGTTCGGCGGTCCACACTGATATGTGGAAGACCGAGGGCCTTAAGCAAGTGATCGACAAGTACAAGTTTGATTTGTGCTTCGGTGGTGCTCGACGTGACGAGGAGAAGTCGCGTGCAAAGGAACGCATCTTCTCGGTGCGCACTGCCCAGCACCAATGGGACCCCAAACGTCAGCGTCCAGAACTTTGGCAGATCTACAACGCCCGGCGCAGTAGCGGGGAAAGCCTGCGCGTCTTTCCAATCTCGAACTGGACCGAACTCGACGTATGGCAGTACGTTCACCTCGAACAGATACCGATCGTGCCGCTGTACTTCGCTGCGCCTCGCCCGGTGGTCGATCGCGACGGCACGTTGATCATGGTCGACGACGACCGCATGCCACTGCCCGACAATGAAGTGCCCGACATCAAGTCCGTACGGTTCCGCACGCTTGGCTGCTACCCGCTCTCAGGTGCGATCGAGAGCGATGCGGACTCGCTGACCGGAATCATCCAAGAGATGCTGCTCGCCACAACATCGGAGCGTCAGGGCCGGATCATTGATTTCGATGGCGCGGCGTCGATGGAGAAGAAGAAGCAGGAGGGGTACTTCTGATGGCCCATGCATCCGACCTCATCGCCTCCGATATCGATGAGTATCTCACCTCGCATCAGTACAAGACTCTGCTCCGGTTCATCACTTGCGGCAGCGTCGATGATGGCAAGAGCACGCTAATTGGACGGCTGCTTTACGAGAGCCATCTAGTTTTCGAGGATCACCTCGCGGCACTTGAGGCCGACTCGGCCAAGGTCGGGACCCAAGGTGGTGACCTTGACTTCGCGTTACTGCTTGATGGGCTATCGGCCGAACGAGAACAAGGCATCACCATTGATGTCGCGTACCGATTCTTCTCAACTGAAAAGCGCAAGTTCATCGTGGCCGACACCCCTGGGCACGAGCAGTACACCCGCAACATGGTCACCG
>JAHRVJ010000321.1 GCA_019090765.1 Ilumatobacteraceae bacterium | reverse complement strand
GTCGACGACAGCAACACACTGGTGTAGGGGTGTCGCGGGCTGCCGTACACGACGCTCACGGGGCCGGTCTCGACAATGGTGCCGAGATACATGACCGCCACGCGATCACTCAGCTGACGCACTACTGATAGATCGTGCGCAATGAACAACATCGCTAGATCGAGTTCGTCGCGAAGGTCGGCAAGGAGATTAACGATCTGAGCCTGGATCGAGACATCGAGTGCTGACACTGGTTCATCACAGATGAGCAGCTTCGGCTCGACAGCCAGCGCCCGAGCAATGCCGATCCGCTGGCGCTGGCCGCCCGAAAACGACTTCGGGTACAGGTCAAGGTGTCTGGTACCCAGACCGACCAGCTTCATCAACTCCTCGGCCCGGGCACCGAAATCGGAACGATGGGCTCCTTGCCGCTGCGCCAGCGCCTCTTCGATCGTTTGCCGGATCGAGCGTCTGGGGTTGAGCGACGCATACGGATCTTGGAACACATACTGGATTGTCTGCCGTGCCAGCTCCGCTTCGTCTTTGCCGAAGGCGGTGATGTCCACGCCGTCAAGGATGATCGTGCCATTGTCAGTCGGGTTGATTCCAACAAGGGCTCGGGCGAAGGTTGACTTGCCGCAGCCAGATTCGCCGACCAGCCCAACCGTCTCGCCCGGGGCAATTGTCATACTCACACCGTCGGCGGCATGTACCGGGTGGTGCTTGCGGAACAAAGGCCGTTGAGCGCGGGCGACGTCGACGCTCAGATTCTCGACTTCGAGTAGGGGTTCGGTGTCGATAACGCGAGGCTGCTGCGCGACAGTGTCGGGCCGCTCACCAGAGATTGCCTGGCGTCCGTCGCGGGCAGTCACAAAGCACGCGGCAAAGTGGCCCGCTCGATTCCCAACTGGCTCAAGCAGTGGCTGCTCGGTTGGACAGATCGGCTCAGCAAATTCACAGCGCGAGTGGAATGCGCACCCGTCGGGGAGGTTGGTCGGGTCGACCGGCGATCCGGGGATCGTGGTCAATCTTCCGGCCTTCACTCCAACACGTGGCACTGACTTCATCAACGCCAGCGTGTAGGGGTGAGTCGGCTCCCTCAGGATCTGGCGCTTTCCGCCCCGCTCAACCTGACGGCCGGCATACATCACCATGACCTCATCACAGAGTCCGGCAACCACACCCATGTCGTGGGTGATCATGATGACCGATACTCCGAGTTCGTCTCTGAGCTCAGCCAGCAGGCGGAGTATCTGAGCCTGAATCGTGACGTCCAGTGCAGTGGTTGGCTCATCGGCGATCAGCACCGACGAGCGATTTGCCAGCGCGATGGCAATTACGACACGTTGACGCATCCCGCCCGAAAACTGGTGGGGGTACTCATTGAGCCGCTGTGGGGGATCTGGAATACCAACCATCTCCAGCAACTCGAGCGATCTGACCGCGGCGATCTTCTTGTCTGCGCCGTGGACTATGAGGGCTTCCGCGATCTGCTTTCCGACCTTCATCACCGGGTTCAGGACCGCCTGAGGATCTTGGAACACCATGGCAATGTGCCGACCTCGGATCTTGCGCATCTCCTTGGGCGGCAGCTCCAATAGGTTTGTTCCCCGGTAGGAGATCTCGCCGGAGGTGACCTTGCCAGGCTCGGGAACCATCCCCATGATCGCTCGGGCAGTGACCGATTTCCCTGACCCTGACTCACCGACAATCCCCAAGATGGATCCGGCATGGATGTCGAAAGACACGTTCTGCACCGCTCGCACGACGCCGTGGCGGGTTGCGAACTCGACACTAACGTCGCGCACCGACAGCACCGGATCTGCATCATCCTGTTCGTCCGCAGGTGCGACTGGTTCGCTCAACGCTCCTCGAGACTTGCATTTAGCGAATCGGCGATGAGGTTGAGGCCAAGCGTCAACAGCAGCAACGTGATCATCGGGCCCAACACGTAGTAGGGCTGCACGGACATGAAGCGGATCGAGGCGTTCAACAACGTTCCAATCGATGGGTTGGGTGGCTGAATACCAAGTCCGACCAAACTCAATGCGGCCTCGATAAAGATGCCGAGGACCATCGCCAGTGCCAGCTGCACGACCGCTGGTTCGAGCACGTTGGGCAAGATGTGCCGCGTCAGGACACGCCACTTCGGCACTCCGAGAACGCGCACTGCCAACACATATTCTTTCTCTTGCTCCGAGAGCAGCTGAGAACGCGCAATGCGACCGAACCCGGGGATACTCAGGACCGTGATCGTGATCACCAGCGAGGTCCATCCCGGGTTAAGAATGGCCGCAATCGTGATGCCGAGCACGAGACCTGGGAAGCCGAGGATGACATCGAATATCCGCTGGCTCGCGTTACCCAGCCGGCGCGACAACACCCCGGTCAGGCCCAGCAGGGTTCCGACGACGGCGGCGATCGGAACCGCGACGAAGATCAGACTCAGATCGGTGCGAAGCGCATAAATGCTCCGCACGAAAATGTCGCGACCTACTTGGTCGGTACCGAATGGGTGATCGAGGCT
>JAHRVJ010000320.1 GCA_019090765.1 Ilumatobacteraceae bacterium | reverse complement strand
TCATCAAGGTCGGCGCCGGGCAGCTCCTCTTTCTCCAGCCAATAGTCTTGCGAATGCTGCCACTCGGGCCTGTCTCGCCGGGTCGGAAGCAGGTGCATGCTGCGCGTCATGTATCCGGGGTTGAAGTTGTCGGCGTCGAGCCACGGGAGCACTTCCAGGTCGGTGTCCTCCTCGCGCAAGGCAGGCGCAACGCGTGACACCCCCAGCTCATCCATGTGTTTCAGTAGACGACATACAAAATCACTGATCAGGTCAGAACGCAGAGTCCAACTTGCCCGGAAGTACCCGAATACCCATGCCATATTGGGAACGCCGGTGAACATCATCCCCCGGTAGGTGACGGTGTCGGAGAAGTCGAGCGGTTGGCCATCGATCGTGAACGCGATATCACCGAGGACGCACATGTCGAATCCCGTGGCAGTGATAATGACGTCGGCGACCAACTCCTCGCCTGACTTCGTTGTGATGCCCTCGGCGGTGAATGTTTCGATCTCGTCGGTCACCATCGTGGCCATCCCCTCCCGGATGCCGGTGAACAGGTCGCCATCGGGAACGAACGCGATGCGTTGCTGCCACGGTCGGTACTTCGGCCCAAAGTGCTTCTCGACGTCATAGCCCTCTGGCAACTGGTCGCGCACCGCCTTGAGTAGCTCTTCTCGGAGCATCTTCGGCGCGTCGATCGCTAGCTGGGTGATGGCGTGCTGATCCTTCAGGATCTTGCGGCGGACGATCTCGTGGGTCCACTCGTCGGGAATATCCAAGTCGCGCAACGTGTCAGCCAGGTCGTTGGAGTTTCGAGCCGAGACAAAGTAGGTGGGTGAGCGTTGGAGCACCGTGACGTGTTCGCACTCTCCCGCGATCGCCGGAACGAGCGTGGCGGCGGTTGCGCCGCTGCCGATCACGATCACCTTCTTGTCGGTCAGATCGGTGTCGTCGGGCCAGGTTTGCGGGTGAATAATCTCGCCGGTGTAGTCGGCCATCCCGGGCCACTCCGGAGTGTGCCCCTTGGAATGACGGTAGTAGCCCTGACACATCCAGAGGAAGGTCGTGGTGAAGCGGACATGTTCGCCTGACTCAGAGCGGGTCGCCTCAATGGTCCACAGGTTGTCGTCGGTCGACCAGGACGCAGACGCGATCCGGTGGCCGTATCGGATATGTCTGCCGAGGTCGTTCTCTTCGATCACCTCGCCCATGTAGGTCAAGATGTCTTCGGCGCGCGCGATTGGGTCTCCGCGCCACGGCTTGAATCGGTATCCGAAAGTGAACAGGTCGCTGTCGGAACGGATCCCGGGGTACTTGTGCATGAGCCACGTGCCGCCAAAGCTCTCCATCCCGTCGAGCACGACAAAGCTCTTATCGGGGCACTGCTGACCGAGGTGATACGCGGCACCGACACCAGAGATTCCAGCGCCGACGACGAGCACGTCGAAGTGCTCAGTCGTGACTGGCTGCGTGCCGTTGGCTGCTGCGGTCTGAGTCATTTCTGCCTCCGTATGTTTGACCGAGCTTCGCGCCAACCTCCTGAGGGAACGAAATCGAGGATCGAGGGTGTTCCGGTCAGGATTCGATCTTCGGGAGTCGGCTCCGAAGCTCGTTCTTGGCAACTTTCTCAAGAGTCGAGCGGGGCAGTTCTTCAACGATGTGAACGGCGCGCACCACCTTGAAGTCTGCCAACTCGCGTTGGCAATGCTCGATGATCCGCTCCGCGAGATCATCGAGGGTCGGCTGATCAGCAGGCGACCCACCTGATGGCGTAGTTCGGGGAATTACAAACGCGACCGGAACCTCATCAAGCATGTGGTGTTTCTGGGCGACGACTGCGCACTCGCTGACCCATCCGGTTTCCATCAGCACCGTTTCGATCTCGGAGGCAGCGACGTTTTCCGCCCCTACTTTGAGCATGTCCTTCTGGCGATCACCAAAGAACAGTTCGCCAGTCTCATCGACCTGAATGAGGTCACCGGTTGCGAACCATCCCTCGTTGTCAAAGCTCTCAGAGTTGGCCTTCGGGTTCTTGTAGTACTCCTTGAACAAGCTCACGCCGCGTACGCCGCGGATGAACAACTCGCCCCGCTGCCCAGGCTCGACGGAAGTGCCATCGGGATGCCGCACATTGATTTCGTACTCGAGGGCGGGGCGGCCGATCGACATGTTCGGCCCCGGCTGGTCAAGATCGCTGACGATCCCGTGGGTAATCGTTTCGGTCATCCCCCACCAGCCGATCGTTTGGACACCAAACTTCGCCTCCACCGGCGGGAGAACAACAGCGGACCCCCAAAAGCGGTACGAATGGTCGGTGGGGACTTCGCGGGCGAAAAGTGCTTTGACGCAGAATGGAATCAGCGAACACCAAGTAATCGCGTGACGCAATGAGACATCCCAGAATCGGGAGGCCGAGAACTTCGGCTGCAGCACCATCGTCCCCCCTGTCCACAACGTCGACAGCATCGAGTAGGACTGTGCGTTGGTGTGGAACAACGGGAGAAACGTCAGCGTCGTATCGTCGTGCGTCAGTCGCATGTGGGCGGCATTGACTTGGCCTCCCCATATCGCGTTGGCGTGTGTCCACAACACCGCTTTCGGTCGTGATGTGGTGCCCGAGGTGAATTGGATGCCGAGGTTCGCAGCCGGATCGACGGGACGTTCCGGGCACTCGTTCCGCTCCGTAAGCAGATCCTCGAAGCGGACGTGGGCAACCTCGACGGTTCCCTCTGCGGGGTCTCCGGCATCGGTTGAGGTAACGGCGAGGAAGGTCAGGTTTGGCGCTGATTCGTAGACGAGTTGGGCGAACTTCGGTGAGGTGATGGCTGCGACAACCTCTGCATGTTGGGCGAAGTAGATCATGTCGCGTGCCACAGAGCGGGTGTTGGTCGAAACTGCTACAGCGCCGAGCCGGGCGCAGGCGAACCAGCTGAGCATGAACTCCGGGCTGTTGTCGAGGTGAATCAGCATCCGGTCGCCGAGTCGCACACCGCGTGAGTGCAGTGCACCAGCCAGGGCGGCTACTTCTCCAGCGAATTCTGCGTAGGTCCACGACTTAGCAGAGCCTGCGAAGGGCTCCCAACAAAGGAATGTCTTGTCGGGAGCACGCTCAACCCACCGGCTCAGCAACCATGGAACATCGCGCCCTTCAACCATCAGC
>JAHRVJ010000319.1 GCA_019090765.1 Ilumatobacteraceae bacterium | reverse complement strand
TCGTTTAGGTAGCGGTCGACAAAGGAGGAATCCATGCCGAGTCGCTCCATCCACTCCATCGTGGCGAGTCGCAGTTCGAGAACCGAGAGGTCGATGCCTTTGCGCGATGACAGCGCTTGGCGGAGGAACTGGATGACCGAAACTCCCGAGATCTCCTGCGGGTACTGAAACGCGAGGAACATCCCGGCTTTGGCCCGCTCGTCGACGGGCCACGAAGTGATGTCGTCGCCGAGTAGCTGCACCGAACCTGAGGTGACCTCGTATTCGGGTGAACCCATCAGCGTGCTGCCGAGTGTGGACTTGCCCGACCCGTTGGGGCCCATGATGGCGTGGATTTCGCCGGGACCAACAGTGATGGATAGGCCCCGCAAGATCTCGCCGTGATCACCTTCGGCAGGGCGGACATGCAGGTTGTCAACTCGAAAGAGCGGTTCAGTCACCCCATCGATTCTACGCCCCCACCCGAATTATCCCTATCGCTATAGTGCAAATCAAACGAATGGGGTCAGACCCCTTTCGTTTGATTACGCGGCTGGATCGAGGTGCTCGGTGGCGCGCTGGTGGAGGCTGGCGAAGGTGGGCTCGCTGACCATCAGGATTCGGGCTCGACGGGCAGCGCCACGGACGCTGGACGCGCTGGATAGTCCGAACCTGTCTGCAAGCTCCTCGGTGCTGGCAGCTCGGGATTCGGTCATCATCAGCATCGCCAAGAGTCGTGGGTGGTTTGGAACGGCGCGCTTGACTAGGTGGAGGGAGTCGAGGCCGACGCCTGCGGCATTGCAGATTGCACGTTCGATGTCGTCGGAACTTGGTGGGAAGGCGGGTGCAAGCCCTGCCGCAGCAGTGGTGTCAGCGGGTTGGGGGCTTTCGACGAATGCGCGATATGCGGTGTCGCTGAATCCGCAAACGGAGCCGATGGTGTCGCGATGGAGCCACTGAGGGCATTTCCGATGCCCGAGGTAGGGCCCATAGCTGGACCAGCGGTAGGCGGCGAGGGCTCTCAGGGAGGTGAGTGCCAGGGGATTGCGGTGGACGTAGCGGCTTGTGCGAGCGAGTTGTTCATCACTGTCGATCAACACGGAGTGAAATCTTCCCTCGAACATCGGCCCTGAACGTTTGTAGGTCCGGTTGTAGTGGGTCGCATAGGTCGACGACAGGTGTTGGATGGCTACGGACAGCTCACCGGTTGGGCAATGCACCAGGAGATGAAAGTGGTTGCCCATCAGACAATAGGCGTGGATCTCGATACTGAATCGTTCGGTGATATCACCGAGAAGCGCCTCGAAATAGAGTCGGTCGGGGTCGGCAGTGAAGATGTCCTGCCGGTCCGCACCGCGGTTCGTTACATGGTGCCAAGTGTCGGGGATGTTGATCCTGTGTGCTCGTGCCATGCCCCGATCATGGACGAGGGGTGTGCCAATCAAACGGAGGGGTCTGACCCCTCCGTTTGATTGTGGGGGTGTTAGGCGTTGATTACTTTTGCTTTGGCTGTGGCGTACTCGGCGTCGTCGAGCTTGCCGGAGGTGTGAAGATCGGCCAGCTTTGAGAGCTGGTCGGCTTCGTTGCCGCCGGTTCCGGCCGCATTGCGGATATAGGCCTGAGTGGCGTCGTTGTACTCCTCGGCTGCCTTCATCTGGCGTTGGGCCATTCCGCCCCCTCGAACGATGAGGTAGGCAAAAATGCCGATGAACGGGAAGAAGATGATCGCGCCGCACCACAGGGCTTTACTCAAACCCGAGATGTCGTGGCTGCGCATGATGTCGCCAAACAGCGAGAAGATGAGCATGATCCAGACGAAGAAGAGGAAGAACCAGAGGATTGACCAGAAGACCTGACCGTTACCCCATTCGGCAGCAAACAACATATTGACGTGACCTTTCTGTAAGCCGACGCCCTGCGGGGCATCGAGCGATCACATCATTGTCCCTCGCCAGCCCAATTACAACTATCAGAAGTAAACCGCACTACTATGCATCGGGCCATTCTTGATCTGCTCTTTGGTGACTCTATTCGGAGGTGTTGTATGGCTTTGGGGCCAATTGAAGTACTAGTGGTCGGTTTTCCGGGAAACCAATTCAACGGTGAAATCATCCCTGAGCTTGAACGACTCGTGGAATCTGACACGATCAGCCTCGTTGACGGGATGCTGTTGCAGAAGGAGGCCGACGGTGAGGTCGTCTTTGCTGAGTTCGAGGAACTTGGCTCGAACCCAGATGCGGCGCGGTTGGCAGCACTGATGAATCAGGTCGAGTCGTTGATCTCCGATGAGGACGTATACGAGCTGGCCGAAGGTCTCGAGCCCAACAGTTCCGCTGCGATCTTGGTGTTTGAACACACCTGGTTCAAGCCGCTGCGTGACAACATTCTCGACTCCAACGGTGTCCTAGTGGCCAACTTCCGGGTCCCCGGCCTCGTGGTTGAAGAAGTGCTCGGCGAACTCGCCCAGCTCACTGACTAGAACAGAATCCAGACAACGAGTACTACAAGGAGAACGATTATGCGACGACGGATGGGACGCCCAGGAGTTGTTGGCACGATGGCACGGACGGCAGTCGTTGCCGGCACTGCGACTGCAGTATCGGGCGGCATGCGAAGACGCCGGGCCGGTAAGGAGCAAGACAGCGCCGACCAGCAAGCCGCGAATCAAGCTGCATATGAATCGCAGCGTGAGATGGATGACATGCAGCGGCAGATGGACCAGCTCAAGACGCAGCAGGCGCCGGCCGTGGCGCAGCCTGCTGCAACTGGTGGAGACGATCTGATGGGTCAGCTCAGCAAGCTGGCTGACCTCAAGGCCGCCGGCGTGCTGACCGATGCCGAGTTCAGCGCCGCAAAGGCAAAATTGATTGGCGCTTGAACAACTAGTCTCAGGCGGTGGAAAACAACTCGAAATCTGCCGCTGCTCTGGCTGACGAAGAACCGACCGCTACCTCGGAGAAAAGCGCCGCTGCGGATTCAGATGTTATGGACAGCGATGAACGCGGCTGGCTTGTCTGGTTACTCATTATCTTGGCGTCGCTCATCGCTGTTTTCTCCGGGTTCAACGTCTGGCTTCAGCGGCAGCTGCTCGACACCGAGTCGTGGGTAGAGGCGAGCGACGAACTGCTCGCCGACGATCACGTTCGTGGCGCAATTTCGGTCTTCCTTGTAGATCAGGTTTACGAAGCGGTCGATGTCAGCAGCGGGCTGGAAGAGCGACTTCCTGAGGACTTCTCAGGGCTTGCAGGGGTGCTATCGGCGGCGCTGCGCGGCCCAGCGACAGAAGGTGTTGATCGACTGCTCGACACGCAAATCGCACGTGATATTTGGAACACCGCGAACGAGAAGGCGCACTCGACCATGGTCGCGATCCTGCGCGATGAGGGGGATTTGGTTTCCACCGGGGATGGCGCGGTAACGCTTGAACTGGGGCAACTTGTGCGCCAACTAGCGTCTGAACTTGGACTACCCAGCAATCTGATTGAGAACATCCCAGACGATGCCGGACAGATCGTGCTTATCGAATCAGACAATCTCGAGGCATCCCAGAACGCGGTCCGCCTTGTTGAGTGGGCCAGCTCGTTGTTGTTTGTCATAGTGGTTGCGATGTACGTCGGGGCGGTCATGGTGGCCGACAAGAGTCGCCGCATGCTTGCGCTCCGCAATGTGGGCTGGGCGATTGCAGTGAGCGGCGTGTCGTTGCTGCTGTTGAGGCGTGCCGGTGTGGGAATCGCGGTGAGCTATCTCGCGGAGATCGAGGCGGCTGAGGACCCGGTACGTTCGGTGGCGCTAATCGCAACCGGGGTACTCCAAGACCTCGCGTGGTCGGCGATCGCCATCGGGGTGCTGATCGCGATCTATGCGATTCTGAGCGACAAATCGAAGGCCGCCCTGGCCACGCGTCGGGCCCTCGCTCCCCTGCTCCGTCGTGTCGGCTTGGCTTGGCTAGTGGCGCTGGCGGCGCTCTACCTGTTCTTGTCGGTCTACCCGGGATTTGATTTCAGGCGCTGGGGTCCGGCGCTGGTATTCATCTCGCTCTTCATTGTTGGCGTCGAGGTCTTTCGGCGACGCACTGTTCGAGAGTTCCCCGATGCGCACTTCGGCAAGGCGAAGCCCGACTTGGTGGCCGACCCCTGAAGTAGAAATCAGGTCGCAGTTTCAAGCTGAAGAGTGAACAGCCGCATCGGTTCATCGTTGAGATCAACGATGTGGTTGGCGGAGTTCATCACCCAAGAATCTGAGGCCGCGGCGGCCGTTGAAGAATCGACCAAGATCTCCTCACCCTTCGATAGGGCGCCGATCGCTAGGGCTCGACGCACCGGGTCGCCCCAGGCGCCGAACGTCAGGGCGCCTGAGCCGAGCACACCCGTGGCAACTGCCCCAGTCGACAGCCCAACATGAAGGGTGAAATGGTGATCGCTGGTCTCGTTGAAAGAGCGCACCTTGGTCGCCAGCGCCGCGGAGAATTCGAGGGCGTTAGCGGCGCCATCGTCGTCGTGCCCAGCGCCAGCTAAGAACAAGTAGCGATCGGCTGCGACTCGAACTCGTTCCATGGAGTTCTCTGCGGCGAGATCCTCGGCGAATTGCGCCACAGTGGCTAGTGATTCAACCAGCTCACTGTCGTCGGTTTCTGGACCGCTCTTGCCGGTGTCGACGCTGATTGCCACGACCGTTGCAACGTCTGCGCCAGCACCGGTACCGGTGAGCTCACCAGTGGATTCAACAAGATGGGGTGGGAGCACCGCCATCATCAATTGGCGGGTGTCTTCGTATTCTTGGGCGAGTGCCGCCTCTTGCTTGCCTAGTTCGGCGGCCATTCTCCTGAGCCGTCGACCGAGGTCGCCAAACTCGTCGTTGCCGAGCGGTGGTAGATCTGGGTCGCGCTCGCCCTCAGCAACTGCGAGTGCAGCTTCGACGGCGGGAGCGATTGGCTTCGTGAGCCGTTTCGCGAGCCAGAATCCGACCGCTGCCGAAGCTGGGAGGACGAGCAGGAGGACTAGGGCAATCTTCCACAGGTAGTCGTACAAGGGGTCGCTTACGTCGGTCAGTGGGACATCGGTCACGACCACCCATTGCACTCCGGGGATACTGATCTCGTTGGAGGAGGTGAACGTTTCCTGGCCGAGGTAGTTCTTGGTTGACCCGACGAAGCTGCCTTCGTCGAGCGCTTCCTGTACTGCGACTGTATCGACGATTTGGATTCCGACTGGTGAGTCGAAGGCCTCGATGAAATCTGCTAGCTCAGGTTCGTCGACATCGCGAAGGTATTTCTCCGGATCCTCGATCCAGAGACGACTCTCGCTCTGAAGGACGAGGTCGGCCGCGACGACATAGCTTTCTCCACTGCCCAGGCCAACCTCTTCCCAGTTGCCGTCGGCGGTGGTGATGCCGTTGAGCGCCTCGACTGGAACCTCTAGCGCCAGTACACCGATCACCTCACTTCCGCTGCGAACTGTCGCCAATGCGAATAGCACAGGCTTGCCTCCGCCCGGAATGTAAATATCAAAGTTGGTCAGGAGCGCTTCGCCTGCCTTAACGTTGGGAAGACGGTCGCGCGCCGCAATCGCGAGGGCGCTCTCGTCGTATGGGCCGTCGAGCAGATTGGTGCCCACATCGATTTGCTTGTCGACGGTATAGACGACCTCGCCTGTGTCGGCGGAAATGAGCATGAGGTCGCCCTGGCCGACGCTTTCAGCAAGGGTCGACAGGAACTCGGAATATTCGCTGTTGACCTCGCTGTAGGTGGAGCCATCGCCCGCATCGGTGGGGGGTTGACTGCGGCCGTCTTCGTCTTTGGGGGAGAGGGAATAGTGGTATTGGACGTATTGACCTGCGGTTGAAGCTGGCCGCAGTTCTTCGACTGTGACCGGGCCTAGCCCCGCAGCGTTCAGCGGCTCGATGACTTCGGTGGCGTAGGACTCGTCGAGCGTTGCAAGCTGTTCGGGGTCGAGGGGCTGAGTTTGAAGTTCGTCGTAGGCGCTGATGAAGTCCTCTAGCGCGGTGGTGACTCCAAGGTCTGCTGCCATCGCCGATACTTCGGCCAGCAGGTTGCCGGTGCTGGCCTCGATTGTGCGCGCCCGCGCCTGAGCGACGCTGGCGACTTGGTCTTCTGTTCCTTCGCGAAGCAGCTGCGAGGCGGCGAAGAAATTCAATGTGCCAAAGAGAGAAACTGCGAGGAGCGCGGTGGCCACCAACGTTCCTGCGATCTGCCTTCGGAGACGACGCGGGGGCCGTGGCCCTTTGCGGCCGATCATGATGTGCTCCCGGGCTCGTCATCGTGACTTGGTTCGTCGGTAGTCCGAGCTGTGACTACACGGTCGACTCGTCGACGCCGAATGGCGCTCATCCGATTGAAGGCAGCTGCCAATTCGGCATTGCGACTGCCGATCTCGGATGCCGCATCGGCACCGATGACGAGCACTTCGCAGTCGGTAACGGCGCGCACGCCGAGCATGCGTGAGTCACCACGTTGGCCTTCAAGGAGCCCGATCGTCTCTCCAGCATTGATCTCGCCGATTACGACGTCGTCGAACCCAGGCTCGATCAGATTCACAAGTGCTCTTCCCTCGACGAGCACCATCAGATCGCGCCGCACCGCGCGGGAGTCGATCATCAGCTCGCCAATGGAATAACGGTCGGCTCTGGTCTCGGGGACGATTCGGTCGACCTCGTCGTCGCTAAGGAGGCCGAGTAACGGCGATTGCTGGAGTCCGGATCGGATTTCGCTGGGGTCTGGGCGACCCCCATCATCAGCGAGAGCGGCGTCGTGCAAGAAAAGGTCTTGAGCCGGGCTTGGAAGGGGAACGTTATGGCGATGGCTCTGATACCACACAAGGGATCCGAAGTCGCT
The DNA here is from genome assembly GCA_019090765.1 of Ilumatobacteraceae bacterium. Lineage (GTDB taxonomy): Bacteria > Actinomycetota > Acidimicrobiia > Acidimicrobiales > Ilumatobacteraceae > Sva-07. The sequence continues at coordinate 3,255 of JAHRVJ010000319.1, read as the reverse complement.
CAGCACGCGTGGGACGATGGCGTAGTCCGTGACCCATAGATCAACTTCGTAAGCCATCAACGGATCATCGATCGCGACCACGCGAACGTTAGGAGGTGGATCTGCCAGCACACCAGCGGTGCCACGCGCCGCGTCGAGGAGCATCTCTTTAGCGGTGGTCGGTGGATTGGCGTAGGCGACCTGGATTGGAACAACAACTCTGTGGAGAGGCTCGGGCGACGAGAAGTTGGTCACGCTGGCTCCGGCGAGTTCGCTATTGGGAACCACGATGACGTCACCATTGCGCGTGCGGATTCGCGATGTGCGCCAGTTGATGTCGACCACGATGCCTTCGTTGTCGCCGGCGCTGATCCAGTCGCCCGGCTGAAAGGGCTGGTCGCTGAGTAGCAGCATGCCCGATGCGAGACCGCTGAGAGTGTCTTGGAGCGCGAAAGAGACAACCAACGAGGTGACGCCGAGCGTGGTCAAGACCGCCGATAGGTCGATGCCCCAGACTCCGCCGAGCAGGAATCCCATTGTGAACAAGACAATGGCGATACGGGGCAGTGCTAGCAACAACTGGGGGACGGACCCGCGCTCGTCTGTCGTTGGGCGGTGTCGAATCCGGTTGATGATCACTCGCAGCACGCGTTGCGCAGTAATCGCCAGCGCCAAGATCAAACCTGTTGTAGCGATACGGACCGCAGCAGATTCATCGTCGAGCGAGAGAACAGGAACCAGAATTGCCCAGATGGCAAAGAATGGGAGCGCCCACATTCGGAGCATGCTGAGTGCTCCGCGGAGCACCGACTCGCGTTGTCTCAAGCGCTCGTCGGCTTCCGATGCGGCAATTACTGCAAGCGGGACGATCATAATTACGACGGCTGCCCAGATCAGGCCTGAGCTGATCATGTGAGTCCCTCCATCGTGGTTGCGGTGACGTTCCAAATGTGGACGCCGTCGGCGGCTGTGATCTCCTCGGTTGGCACGGTCGGGGGGAGCATGTCGCGTGTTTCGCTGGAGATGATTATCTGGCCCGGGCCGGCCCGCCGCGCCAGGTGATGAGCGGTAGTGACGGTTTCTCCCCACACGTCGTACACCAGCCGGGAGCCTCCGGTCATGCCCACTGTTACTGACCCGGTATGGATGCCAACGGCTGCGTCGAGATGCGTCGAGGCCTCGCGATTCAAGTCGAGCAGGAGGTCTTGCGCGTCCCTGGCGAAGGCCACCGCCCGCGGTGCATGATCGACGAATGGACGGTCGTGCCCGCAAGAGGCGAAGTATGCGTCGCCGACGACCTTGACTCGGTCGAGGCCATGCTGCTCGGCAAGTTCATCGAGGTCGGCAAGCATCTTGTCGACGAGTTCGAGCCCCGAGGCGTCATCGGACCGGACAAGATCCCCGAGACCCAATACGACGAGGACTGCGACCGAGGCTTGCGGCACGTCGTCGATCGTTTGCAGATCGCCCGCCGCAATACGGTCGGCGACAGCGACAGGGAGCATCCGGCGCATTACCTTGAGCCGTTCTTCGCGGGCAAGGGCGAGAGCTATCTGCTGCTGGTCGAGGGTTTCCGACATCGATTCGAAGCTCGCGGCGAGATGGCGGAGTTCAATGGGGCTGCGCTCGTGCAGTTCGAGCGGGCCGTGGTCGCGTCCACCGGCGCCCAGTCGGTCGCTGATTGCGCGGACCGGCCGCATCGTGCGATTGGCCCATGCGACAGCGAAGAACGAGAGCAGCACTACGAAGATTGCCACACTCGCAATAAGAATGTCGCGGAAGTCGTCGAGGCCATCTTCGGCTGCGCCGGTCCCCATTTCCGACACGATCATCCAGCTGACGCCTTCGATGGGGACCGGAGCGATGGTGCCAAAAACGTCCTCGCCTGTAAGGGAACGTCTCTTGGTCACCTCGTCGTTGCCGTTGATCCCGGCGAGGAATGTTGCGCCAACTATCTGCTGGGTCAGCACAGTTGTCCCGTCAGCGGAGATTATCTGCCGTTCGGATTCGGTCAGCAGACCGGCAGCCTCCGATGCGTCCAAGTAGGCCTTCGGGTTCTCGAGGTAGGGGCGAGGGTCGCTGCGGGTCGTTGAATCAAACCCGACCATGTAAACGTCCCCGGTGTCTGGGAAACCGGCCTGGTCCCAGTCCGAACTTGCAGTCAGGATGTCTGTGAAGACACGACCGTCGTACATCAGCGCGACCACGCCAGCGAACTCATCTCCATCCATCACCGGGGACGCGACAATCCCGACTTGCAAGCCTGGGGCCCCGTTATAGAACGCCAGGTCGCTGATGACAGTTCCTTCCTCCGGGTTCCTAATCACGCGGTCGACCGTATTTGCGAGGACGGATCCGCTGAAGGGCCCAGTTTGGAGATCAGTACCGAGGTCCGGGCGCTTCGCGACCGAATAAACCACCCTGCTGTGGTCAGGCTCGACCAGGTATACGTCGAGCAGGTCCAGTTGCTGCGCCACATTGCGATAGACGGGGTGGAGTACTGCGTGCGATTCGGACCAGTCGGTGCCGTCGAGCGCGTCATCAACAAAACTTGGTTCGTCGATGACGCCGAGGTCGACTGCGTACTTGTATTGCAGATAGGTAGCAGCGGCGACTTCGCTGAGCAAGCCTCGGATCGGGACGGGCCGGTCTAGCGCCGCGAGCGGATCGAGGTAGCGATCTTCGTAGGTTTCGATGATCTCGTCGAGAGGCACATCGAGGTCTTGCTCAGAAAGCTCGTCGAAGGCATCGCTGAGGACATCCAAGGCGACTGCCGCTTGGGGGCTTGCCGCCAGCGAGTTCGCGGTTCGGATTGTCGACCGGAGTTGGGCTGCCACGTCGAATCCGCCCGCGAATTCGAGTGATCTGAGCCGGTTCTCGTAGATGTCTTTGCCAAGTTCCTGACCGGAGTTGAGCCCCACAGCGGTGGCGATCATCAGCGCGATGAAGCTCACGGCCACGACCGATGCGGCTAGTCGTGTGGCCATCGATACTCGGACCGTGCGAATTCGACGCGGCTTGTGTTCTGGGTCTACGTCCGCCTTCGCTTTGGTCACGGCGGCCACCATAGTCCGCAGCGCCTTTCCGGTATCGAAGTTGGCCGGCTGCGCTATGGTCTGCAGACGATCGATTGGGGCGGCTGGCTGGTTTGCTGCCGATGACTAGCCGCAGGGAGGAAACCACGGATGGGAATTGGCCCGGCCGTAATCGCGGCTGCATTCGTTGGTTTCGCGCTGTTTTCTCGTCGAATCGAGAGCACGCTGATTACTGGGCCGA
>JAHRVJ010000318.1 GCA_019090765.1 Ilumatobacteraceae bacterium | reverse complement strand
TCGGTATGGGTACCGCTCTAGTCGAGAACTTCGGCGGCGAGGTTCCCGAACCGCTCGCTGATCTGGTCTCGCTTCCCGGTGTTGGTAGGAAAACGGGCAACGTTGTCCGAACGGTTGCCTTTGGATTGCCTGGTTTGCCAGTTGATACTCACGTTGGCCGGTTGGCCCGACGTCTTGGGATGACCGAACTGGAAGACCCTGTAAAGGTCGAGAAGGAACTCGGCACCTTCATTCCAGCGGCGCAGCGCGGCGACTTCAGCTTGCGTCTTATCTTGCATGGTCGACGGGTATGCGCGGCGAAGAAGCCGCAGTGTGAGGAGTGCGTACTCGAAGATTTCTGTCCTTCGAGCATGCTTGCCAAGATCCGTCGTCGTTGACCACTACCTGTGTATAGTTCCTGTTAAGAACCAGGTTCCCGCCACCTGGTTGCTGCGACGGCTGGGATCCGCCTCCCGGCCTCGCCTGCGCGACGGCCCCTCCACCAGGGGCCGTCGCCACTTTTTCGGCTTAGATACTGCAATGGCAGGGCTAGTCCATTGCTCGGATCGCGCGGAGCAAGCTGCGTTCAGCGTTGCGGAGCTGACGTTCGGCTTCGTGGATCGCCACGACCAGATCGTCGCGCTCGCTCCCCACGAATGGTTCGGCCAATCCCGCCACGCGTTCGCGGTATTGGGCGACATGGTCGGCGATGGTCGCCAGCTCCGCCGCGGTTGATTCAATCGATCCGGCCATGCGGGGAAACGCTACCGGTCCCGCGCTGCCGCGCTCTATACACTCCGCTCTCGTGATCCCTGTTCGCGACGACCTGCGTTCTCTTGACGGCTATCACTCTGCACAGGTTGATGTTCGGGTTCGCCTCAACACCAATGAGTCACCCGAACCTCCCCCAGTTGCGTTTCGCGACGCTCTGGCCGCAGAGATCTCACGCGTCGAGTGGCATCGATATCCCGACCGCGCCGCTGTCGGCCTGCGTGCAGCAATTGCCGAGATGCATGGCGTGGACCCAGAGCAGGTGTTCGCTGCGAACGGATCCAACGAGGTCATCCAGACGGTGTTGCTGGCCTATGCCGGGCCGGGCCGCACCGTGGCCACGTTTGAACCGACATATCAGATGCACGCCCAAATTGCTCGCGTCACCGGGGCCACGGTCGTGTCCGGTGAAAGAGCAGCCGACTTCACTCTTGATCCGGCTGAAGTTGCGCGGGTGGTTAACGAGTTTCAACCCGATGTGGTGTTTGTCGCGTCGCCGAATAACCCCACCGGGATCGTCGAACCCGCGACGCTCGTAAGCCAGTTGCTTGATCTGGCACCTGGTCTGGTTGTGGTCGATGAGGCCTACGCCCAGTTCGCTAGCTGGAGTGCGCTCGACCTGGTGTCCGATGACCGGGCGTTGGTGGTGACCAGGACTTTCTCGAAGACTTGGTCGATGGCCGCCGCGCGTTTGGGGTACCTGGTCGGGCCGCGGTGGCTAGTTGCCGAACTCGAGAAGGTAGTGCTGCCGTACCACCTCGATGCCGTCAAGCAGATCGCCGGCCGGGTGGCATTGCAGTTCGCGGGCGACATGGATGCCCGCGTTCAGCACGTGGTCAGCGAACGCGATCGAATCGTGGCTGCGATGAAGGAGCTTCCGGTTGAAGTGTTTCCGAGTGGCGCCAATTTTGTCCTGTTCCGGCCATGGCCAGATGCGTACGACGAGAACTCGGGTCGGGCGGTTTGGGATGGGCTGATCGAGCGGAGCGTTCTCGTGCGTGACTGTTCGGGATGGCCGCGGCTAACTGGCTGCTTGCGAGTCACCATTGGTACGCCCGAGGAGAACTCGGAGTTCCTCGCCGCCTTGGCCGCGGTCTTGGAGGCTGAGTCAGCTCATCGATCCCGCCCCGAACCACTCATCAACGGAGCCCGAAAATGACACGCACTGCGACGCGGCAACGCGCCACCAAAGAGACTTCGATCGAGGTCTCGATTGACCTCGACGGCGGGGGAGCGACCGATATCTCAACGGGTATCCCGTTCTATGACCACATGCTCGACCAGCTCGGTCGTCATGGTGGGTTCGACCTCACAGTCCGCGCTAGCGGCGACCTCCATATCGACACTCATCACACCGTTGAAGATGTTGCGATTGCGATTGGTGAAGCCTTCGCCGAGGCCCTCGGTGACAAGGGAGGTATTCGGCGTTTTGCGAGTGGCTGTTACCCGCTTGACGAAGCACTCGTTTCGATTGCGCTCGATCTCTCCGGCCGCCCCCATGTCGACTGGCATGTGGCGATTCCCGAGTGCTTGCCGCTCGGCGACCCGGCCTTCGACCCGCAGTTGGCTGAGCATGCCGTTACGTCATTCGCTACCGCGGCCGACATCACGCTGCATGTCGACCTGATGCGTGGCCAGAACACCCACCACATCATTGAGGCCACGTTCAAGGGGCTGGCGCGGGCATTGCGTGATGCCGTCCGTATCGAGGGTCCTGGCGACGTTCCTTCCACCAAGGGAGTGCTGTGACTCGGGCGACCGAGCTGAGCGACCGCCCCTTGATTGCCGTCCTCGACTATGGAATCGGCAACCTCCATTCAGCGCAGAAGGCACTCGAACGCGGCGGTGCTGATGCTCGCCTCACGGCCGACCCCGGCCTGATCGCCGATGCCGCGGGTGTCGTACTTCCAGGTGTTGGAGCGTTCGGCGCGTGTATGGACGCGCTCCGCGAAGCGGGACTTGAGACGCCGAGTCAAGACGCGGTGGCATCTGGAAAGCCATTCCTTGGGATCTGTGTCGGGATGCAGATGCTGTTTACGAAGTCAGAGGAAGATGCTCACGCTGCGGGACTAGCCGTGATTCCAGGGACTGTGAAGTGGATTCCGGCCGGACCGAAGATTCCGCAGATGCAGTGGAACCGACTTGATCTTTCTCATCCCGGTGATCCGATGCTGCAAGGCCTCGGCAGCGACCCGTATGTGTACTTCGTTCATTCCCTACACGGGGTCCCCGACGACGTCGACGTGGTGGCCGCGACTGTCGAATACGGCACCACTTTGAACGCCGCATTCCGCCTCAACAATGTATTTGCCGTCCAGTTCCACCCTGAGAAGTCGAGCGTTCCGGGGTTGCAGCTATTGGCCAACTTCGTGACCGTGTGTGGTGACCGCTAATGCTTGACCTTTACCCGGCGATCGATCTGCTTGGTGGCCGCGTGGTGCGACTACGTCAAGGCGATTACGCCGA
>JAHRVJ010000317.1 GCA_019090765.1 Ilumatobacteraceae bacterium | reverse complement strand
GCGTTCGCGTCGTGGGCGACTGGGTTGAAATCCAGCACGTTCAACGGGTGGAAACACCGTAGACACATTGACGGTCGATACTCCATTGGATGCTTGGTCCAATCGGCGGCTACACCGTTGGCGTTACTGCTGATCGCCGCGCGGCTGAACAGATCGCACTGCTGCGAGCGCAGGGAGCAGAGTGTGTGCATGGGGCGATGCTGCAGAGAACGGTTCTGCTGGCTGATGCGGAGATCCGCTCGGCTACAAAGTCGTTCGTAGAGTCTCCACCCGATCTGCTGCTGCTGTCGACGGGCGACGGCATACGTGGTTGGCTTGATGTCGCTGACTCGATCTCGCTTGGCGACGAATTACGCGCGGCACTTGTCGATGTGACGGTGCTGTCCCGAGGCCCCAAGGCCACGGGAGCAGCGGCAACTGCCGGCTTGCGGGTGAACTGGACGTCGCCATCAGCGTCATCAACTGAGTTGCTTGACCATGTTCGAGATCTCGGCGTCGCCGGGAAAAGGGTGGCGGTCCAAGTTGTTGGTGCGGGGGGACAGAGTTTGCTGAACGGTGTCGCGGCCCTCGGCGCAGAGACCATGCCAATCGTCGTCTATAACTGGTCGCTGCCCGACGATCCGAAGCCCGCTGAGCGGTTGTTGAAGGCGGTTTGCGATGGGCAGGTTGACGCGGTGACGTTCACCTCGCGTCCCGCAGTGGAGAACCTCGCTGAGATCGCTTCCTCTTGTAATCGGCTCGATGAGGTGGTGGCGGCTTTCGCAGTGACCACCAAGATCTTCTGTATCGGCCCGATGGTCGCCAGCCGCGTCCGCGAGTTAAACCTTGGTAGAGCGCACCAATCCGACCACCCTCGTTTGGGGTCGATGGTGCGGTCGGTAACGGCCACCCTGGCGCGGCAGTCGGTAGGGGTAGCGATTGCTGGTCACCAGATCGAGGTTCAGGGAAGAGTGGTGTCTATCGATGGCTCCGAACCCACACGACTTACGGGGCGCGAGCGTCAACTGCTACTGGCGCTACTCGAGCGTCCCGGGGCAGTGTGCTCGAAGCCCGCGCTCCTGCGAACGGTTTGGGGTGAAAGCGAAACCGATCCCCACGTTGTCGAGGTCACGATCGGTCGCCTGCGGCAACGGTTAGGCGCTGCTGGCGTCGGTGTGGAAACCGTGATGCGGCGTGGCTACCGGGTCAGCACAACGTAGCCGCGGGCGCGTGTGTCCAAGATCGCACAGGCGCTGGCGCGCTGTGTGCGCCGGCCACGACAGGCGATCTTGATGCGTGCGGCGAGCGGCGTATCCCGTTCACGCGGCACGAACTCGACTGAAACAGCGACGCTGTCTACTAAATCCCATGGAACCCATGGGCAGCACGAGTACCCCCGCTACCTCGCCGCCAAGCCGTTCAAGCGACGCGACAAACCGGCTCAGGGGGGTGTGGAGCTTTCAGGGTAAGTACCGCACACTGCACCTCACCTGGTTTGCGTTCTTCTCTTGCTTCGTTGTTTGGTTTAACTTTGCACCATTCACCACAACGATCCAGAACCAGTTCGGTCTGAGCTCGGCCGAAGTAGCGACGATTGGGTTGGCCAACATCGGTCTAACCGTGCCAGCCCGGATCTTCATTGGGATGGCGCTCGATCATTGGGGTCCGCGCCGAGTCTTCTCGACGTTGTTGATGTTCGCGTTCGTCCCCAACACAGTGTTCGCGTTCTCGAGTTCTCTGACCATGTTCATCTTGAGCCGGCTGGCGTTGTCAATCGTGGGCGCCGGCTTTGTGGTCGGCATTCGCCTGGTGGCCGAGTGGTTCCCTCCCAAAGAGTTGGGTACGGCCGAGGGCGTGTATGGCGGGTGGGGCAACTTCGGTTCGGCGTTCGCGGCGTTCACCTTGCCGACCCTTGCCGTTGTGATTGCAGTCGCCGCGGGTGGCGACAACGGCTGGCGCTGGGCGATCTTCTCAGTCGGGCTCGTTGCCGCGATCTATGGCCTCGCCTTTAGGCGGCTGGTAACCGACACGCCTGAAGGCGTCACGTACGCGAAGCCGAAACAGAAGGGAGCGTTGGAAGTCACGTCCCGCGCTGCGGTGTTTGGGTTGGCGGCATTGACGGTGCCCTTCAATTCGATCCTGGCGTTGATCGCCTGGCGGATCTGGCGGGTCGGCGTGATTGGCGACTTCACCCTGGCCATGGTGATCCTCGCTGTTTGTGTACTCACAGCGATCCAGGTGACCTTGGTATTCAAGGTCAACGGTCGAGCGCTCCGCGGTAACTACACCGACAACGACAAGTACCCGTTCCGGTCGGTGGTCGTGCTGTGCCTGGCCTACTTCGCCACCTTCGGTTCCGAGCTGGCCGTGGTCACCATGCTTCCCGGCTTCTTCGAACGGACGTGGGGCCTCGAGGCCGCGATCGCTGGTGCTGCCGCGTCGGCATTTGCGTTCATGAATCTTGCTGCGCGTCCCGTTGGGGGATTGCTGTCAGACCTCTTTGGTTCAAGGAAGCGCACACTCAGCATTCTGCTCGTCGGGTTGATCGCTGGCTACGTGGTGCTCGCCACGGTTGGCGGATCGTGGCCCGTGATTCTCGCAGTGGCGGCCGCGATGTGCTGCTCATTCTTCGTGCAATCAGGTGAAGGTGCAGTGTTTGCAATCGTGCCGCTGGTCAAGAAGCGGGTCTCTGGCCAGATTGCCGGGCTAGTGGGAGCGGCAGGAAATGTTGGGGCGGTGTGCTTCCTGACCATTCGGCTACTGCTGATAGAGCGCGCGAACGAGAGCACCGCTGACGGGTTCACCGTGGCCTCGGCCGATCGGATTTTCTTCCTGGTAATTGCCGCCGCAGCGGTGGTCGCCTTCGTTGCCAATCGATACCTCGTAGAGCCGAAGGACTCCTTCGCAACCGAACTACTCACCGACGAAGCAGCCGCAGAGCCTGCCGCTGACCTCGAACTCGTCTAATGGTAAGAAGAGACAGCAACGCCACCATCACCCACTGCCCGTATTGCGCGCTCAACTGCGGGATGCTGCTGAAGGCGGACGGCGCCACAGTTGAGGGTCAGACACGGTGGAAGGGCTCGCCGCTCACCAAGGGTGCCTTGTGTTCCAAAGGGGCTACGGCCTTCCAGCAGGTCAATCACGTTGACCGGTTGACGATGCCGTTGCTGCGGAAGGGCAACGGTTTCGTGGAGATCGAATGGGACGATGCTCTCGACCGTGCCGCCGATGGCTTCTTGAAGATCCGGGAGCACCATGGCGCTGCCGCCAACGCCGTTCTTTCTGGTGGCTCGCTCACGAATGAGAAGGCGTACTTGATGGGCAAGCTGGCGCGCCTGGCCCTCGGCACGCCCCACATCGACTACAACGGTCGATTCTGTATGGCGGCCGCTGGAGCCGCAAATACTAAGGCGTTCGGCGCGGATCGGATGATGTCGCCGCTGGCCGAGCTTGATCGCGCTCAGGTGGTAGTTGTTGTCGGGGCCAATATTTCAGCGGCCTTCCCCGTCGCTATACCTCAAGCGTTGGAGCGTCTCCGCAACCGCGGTGGCCGGGTGATCGTGATCGACCCCAGGGCGGCTCGTTTCGTGAAGCCGGGCGATCTTCACTTGGCTCCCGAACCCGGCACAGATGGAATCGTGTTCAGCGGCCTGTTGCGACAGATCAACGAGCTCGGTTTGGTCGACCATAAGTTCATCCGCAACCGCACGACCGGGTTTGAGGATGCGCTCGCCGCCGCTGGTCGATGGGACCCCGCGTCGGTGCACCGCTTCGCCGATGTTCCAGTTGATTCGTTGATGGAGGCAGCTGCCTTGATCGGCAACGCCGATCGTTGTATGTATCTGCATGGTCGCGGTCCCGAGCAGCAACTCAACGGCACCGACAACGTTCTGTCGATCATTAACGTCGGTCTCGCCTGTGGCCACGTCGGCCGCCCCGGCTGCGGCATCAACATGCTCACCGGCCAGCGCAACGGGCAGGGCGGCCGCGAGTGGGGTCAGCGTTGCAACCAGCTCCCCGCCGGTCGTGACATCACTAACCCTGCCGATCGGGCCGTAGTCGCCGAGCGGTGGGGAGTCGACCCGGCCGTGCTCCCTGGCGCTGGCAAGAGCTACGTCGAGATCTTGCAGATGGCTGGGCGAGGGGAAGTGAAGGGGCTCCTGTCGATCTGCACGAACATGAACGTTTCCTCACCCGACCTGCTGCGCGTCGATGAGCAGATGGCGGCTCTTGAACACGTGGTGATGATCGACCCGTTCTTCTCTCGGTCGGCACAGCACGCCAACATCGTCTTGCCCGGTTCAACGTTTGCCGAAGAGGAGGGCACCGTAACCACAATCGAAGGTCGGGTAGTTCGCGTCGATCAGGTTGTTCCACCGGTCGCCAAGCGAGCCGACATCGACGTGATCCGCAACCTG
>JAHRVJ010000316.1 GCA_019090765.1 Ilumatobacteraceae bacterium | reverse complement strand
TCTACCACGGTTCCGCCGTCGACGACGACTACGACTTCTACCACGGTTCCGCCATCGACAACTACAACGTCAACGACAACTAGTTCTACGACTTCGACAACTAGTTCTACGACTTCGACGACGACTAGTTCTACGACTTCGACAACTTCGCCTCCGACTAGTTCGACGACGTCGACGACATCTCCTTCGACTAGTTCGACGACTTCGACGACATCTCCTCCGACGACTAGCTCGACGACGGCACCGACTACGACCAGCTCAACGACGACTACTGTCGCAGTGCTTCCTCCTACTACCGTTGCTTCGGCAACAACTACCTCCTCCACCACGACAACTTCGGAGCCACCGATTTTGGGCTCAGGCGGTCCGACGCCTCCTGCGGCGACACCGGAAGTGGCCGCACCTACGCAGCTACCATCAACCGGCAGCTCGACGTGGAACCTGGTGATGGTGGCACTCACCGCGCTGTTGGGTGGGATGGTTCTCGTGGTGTTGAGTCGCCGGACGGTCTCAACCCCATCTGAATAGCCGATCAACGGGTGACTTGGCTGCGTCCGGATCCGCGGATCCGCGACATGGCCGAGTTCGACCGCGCAATGGCGAGGTGGCGTGTAAGCGGGATTCTGTGACCTCGCTTGTTTGCGGTGCTGTTGACCGCCCATCGTTGCGGCCTATCCGAGGTTGCCCGCGGCGCCTTGCGGTGTGTTGAGCGCACGAGCAGTCTGTTACCGGTTGCCCGGCCCGTCGGCGGTCTCTCTCTGTTGCACTTGTCCGTCAGGTCGCCCCGACCTGGCCCGCGCCAGCACCCTGCTCTGTGGAGTCCGGACCTTCCTCGACGCTGCAGCACGCAGCGCCGCGGCCACCCGTTCAGCTCAGCAGGTTGGTTCGAGTTCGTTGTAGACGTAGGAGTTCGCTGCGGGAGTCTGCAGGAAGTAGGTGGTGCGAGTTCCGTTCTCGTCGGGAGCACCGATCACCAAGGTGATTTGCCCGGTCGTACCGAACGTGCTGGGAACGGCGTACCACTGGGGTAGGCCAACCGCGTCCTCATCCACTTCTTGGTTGAGGACAGCTGGATCGATGTAGGCATCGGTGCCGTAGGCGACGATCGGTAAAAAGGCGGCATGCCGGGCCTCGATCGATGCTGCAGCAATCGCAGCCGAACGTGCCTCGGTGGTTGAGAGCTGAGCTGCGAAAGTCTGGTTGGTGGCCGCGGCGAGGCTTTCGAGGCTGACCGCCAGACTCACCAGATCGCCCGCCTGATTATCGCTAGCAGCAATGGTCTCCATCACCGGTTCGACCAGCCTGTCCATCATCCACGAATTTGTGCACTCCCACGCTTCGCCTCCGGCGACGGCGGTGAGCGTTCCCATTTCTTCGGAGATGGCCTGGTGATCAGCAATGAGCTGTTCGATCAGAGTGACTGTTTCAGCGTCAAGAACCTTGAGTGAGAGGGCCTCTTCGTAGACGGCGACGATGGTGTTCTCTACTGAGGACACCGTTCGCAGGAGGACCGCGTCGTCAACCGCGTATTCCGGCGGCTCGGTGATTGGCGGCGCGTACCCGACCCGGCCTGGGCCTTGGTCGCCCTCGCGACCGTTGCCGCATGCGGCGACGATGGCCCCGAGGGACAACGCGATTCCGCCAACGCGTAGCGCGTCGCGACGGCCCATCTGAGTTTTATTGCTTGGCATTGGAAATCGGTTGGTCATGACTCTTCAGCGGGGTTGAGGTCGAAAGCTTCGCTATCAGGATGAAACAGTGATTCCAGGTTGGAATCCAGTCCGCCGATGTTTGCGGCGACTGTTGCGTGTCGTGCTTCAACGACAACGATCGAGCCAGCCAAGGTGATTGCCTCGATGCTCTCGAATTGGTCAATGAATTCGGTATGGGTTGCCGCGGCCGAATTCTCGAGTTCTGCTGCAGCCTGGCCGAACTCAGCGTTGTCGCTTGTGGCGAACGTCCCCTCAAGGTCAGCAAAGAGTGCTTCGTCGCGGGTGTCAGCTGCCGACCCGGTTACGCCAGCAATGGCTTGAGCGTATGCGCCGTGGTTGGCGGCAAAGGTTGCAGCCACTTCGGCAGTCTGATCGGCGACGCCCGCGTCCAATGCGACTTGATAAAGATCGCTGGCGGTCAGTTCCATTCTCATTGCCTGATCGAGCAGAGCCCGATCTTCGGTCGATATCGCAAATGGAGCGGCTGCAGCCGGACGGCTGGCGACGAGGGCGGCGGCGCCAGCGATGCCAACAGCGCCAACGGCACCTATAAGACTGCGCCGCGACGAGGCGGGCTCAGCGGATTCGAGGTCCACGGGGGAGTGTCCTTTCGGGTTCATGCACAAGAGAGCTTTCCCTCTCGGAGGGAGTCAGCGCAATTCTAGGGCGGGAAGGGCGCTCATCTTGTGATCGATCAGAAGTCCAATGCTGATAATTCGGGCAGCCAGCCAGCAGAACGCTCAATCGCGTCGGCCCACCGAGCCCGATTCGCCGCCTGTTGATCGCCTTGTCTTGGCTCGAGAGTGACCGAAGGAGACCACAGACCTTCGATGTCACTGACAGCCTCCCAAGTGCCAATCGCCAGCCCCGCCATGAACGCCGCGCCGATTGTCGTTGATTCTGCGACAGGCGCGATTTCTACCGGACGATTCGTTGCGTCAGCAAATGCTTGCGCGAATGTTGGGTTGGTACTCATGCCGCCATCGATACGGATGGTTTCGATAGCGAGCCCGGTATCGGCGATTGCGGCGTCAACCAGATCGGCGCCGCGGTGGGCGACGCCTTCGAGCACGGCCCGAACAACGTGGCTGCGTTCGGTTCCACGGGTGATGCCGAGGAGGGTTCCACGTGCGCCGTAGTCCCAGTG
>JAHRVJ010000315.1 GCA_019090765.1 Ilumatobacteraceae bacterium | reverse complement strand
GTGGAGACGGCGGGAATCGAACCCGCGACCCCCTGCTTGCAAAGCAGGTGCTCTAGCCAACTGAGCTACGTCCCCGAGATGGGGAATCTCCCGAAAGAGACCAGAGCACGATACCGGGCCAATGCTGGACGCGGCGACTGGACCGGACCGGATCCTCAGCCGAGGGTGTAATCGCGCAACAGTTTGTTCATCTCGATCGTGTGGAGTTCTTCGGCACCAATCTGGGTGCGGGCAAACTCTTCCAGATAGATCGACTTACCCTCACACAACTCGAGCAGCTTGCGATACAGATCGAGTGCACGGCGTTCGTGGGCAATCGACTCGACCAGGATGGTCTCGATTGTGTGATCGTGCGATTCTTCGATGGTCGCGATGCCTTGCTCCGGATGGCCCGCCAGCCCGGTGAGGATTTCGCCCACTTGCTGAGCATGCACAAGCGACTCAGCGGCCTGCGCCTTCATGAACTCCACGAGGGGCAACCGATTCGGTCCCGTAATCACCAAGGAGTAGTGGGTGTATCGAACAACACCCGCTAGTTCAGCCTTGAGAATCTCGTTCAGGACGGGGTTGACGGCATTGGTGTCAACTATCGATTGCATGGGGTCTCCGTTTGTTCGAAGCGGTGGATTTATCTTGCCGCTAAAACCAGTCCAATCCACCCCAAATGTCGGGAGCGACGAATCAGTCGTCCTTGAGTGCGACCGCGTTCGGTGTGACGTTCATTTTTGGTTCGTACTCGACCAACTCAACGACCCGGCCTTCAGACTTGAAACGAGATCGAAGCTCAGTACGGCACGACTCGCAAGGCCCATAGAACTCGTCGTCGATCGCTGACTGACACCTCGGGCACGTGAACTCCACTCATTCGAGAGTAGTCCGTCTACGATCGACAGCAATGCCCTCGCGTCATCCTCCTTTCGACAATGACGAGGAGCTACCCGAGGTTCGCAACGAATCGCAGAATTCCGTCAACCGAGGCGGGCATAGCCGCGACCCCAACTATCTATTCCGGCGAGCGATTGCCGTCGGCGCGGTCGTCGCGGTGATCGCAACGGGGGCGATCGTCGCCGGACGGCTAATCGGTGGCGACGAGTCCTCAACTTCCTCAGGGGGAGTGCCCAACGATTGGAACCGTGTTGTCCTGGTGAATGAACGCACTGGACAGCTGCTCGTTAACGACGCCGACGGTGAAACCAAGTTGCGCATCTCGACCGACGCCAGGCTCCCAACCGATATCGGAGTCGTCGACACCATGCTGATGCTCAGTACGCCAGATCAAGTCGCAATAGTCGACCTCTCCGACGAGTCAGTAGAGCTGCTCAACCTTGAGACCAACGCCGACGGTGTCACGATGCCATCGGGCAGCGCGCTCACGCTGATCGCCGCAGACACATCGGGGCAGCGTGCGGTCATGGGCCATGGCCCCACCCAGGAGCAGCTTGATACCGATTTCTTCGCGCCTGTCACGGGGGCGCGCTACGACTTTGGCCTCACCCGCAGCGACCCCTCAGGGCGTCACCTCTTGGTCACCGATTCTGGCAACTTCCAAAGCGTTCTCTTCTCGTTCGACCGCGACGAGCCATCGTTCTTCCCAGGCCTCGCACTAGCGGTCAACGAGGAACTTGTTGTGACGGCACAGAACGTCGGCAACGACGCAACCGTCAGCGTTTTCGACCATGCGGGCGAGCAGATCTCCTCCGGCCGCACGCCTTCGGTTCGTGCCGCGATGATCGCGGGTAACCAGGTGGTCCTGGTTACCGTCGATGGCGAGGTATTGAGCCTGTCGGCAGGCTCAGGCAATGTCTCCAGCGGTGATCAATTGGAGATCGGCACAGTGCAGGTCGGTCACGTCGCGACCAGCGGCGACCGCCTGATAGTTGTCGGCTCCGCGGGAACGGCGATCATCTCCACCAACGGCAACATTCTCGGTGAGTTTGAAGGCGCCGCGCTGCACGACACAGGGCTTGACAAACTTGCCCCCCGACGGTCTCGCTGCCTCGTGCTGTCCCGCTCATCTGCTCGCGAGATTCTGCTCGTAGACATGGAAGACGGATCGACGGTCGCTGAAGCGCCGGTGTCGGGAACAGCATTCGCATCGGCCGACGGTTGCACCGCTGCGGCAACAACGGCCGACGGATTCGAGATGATCACCGCCGACGGCAACACCGCCAACGAGGTGGAAGGTGACATCGCTGCCCTCTCTCCTGACGGCGCGGCTGTAGTTGCCGAAGATTCCGGCCGCCTCGACTTGATTCAAACATCTACCGGGTCAGCAAGTGCAGACCCAGCTACTGCAGTCGATATGGGGAGGAGCGGACAGCTGTTGTCGTTCGCTCAGCTATGACCTCCAACGATTCCGGCACCGACGGGCTGATCGAGATAGACCGTGGCGACACCGTCTGGCATTTCGAGCGGGAGTTCCTTGAGTCGAACTGGACCTGTCTGTTCGGTCGTGGGTGCAAGGGCATCCTTGCCGAACCTGCTGAGCACCTGAACCAAGGATGCTGCTCTCTTGGGGCCCACTTCGGCGACGGTCCAGCAGGTGAAGCCGAAGCCATGAACGTGGCTGCATATGCAGCGATGCTGACCCCCGAGAACTTCCAGTACCACGCCGTGGCGCAATCACCTCAGGCGCCCCCTGACGGCACAACGGTTAGCTCCGATGAGGCGAACGGGATCTTCGGTGACCGCAAGCGCACCCATACAAGAGTCGTCGACGGTGCGTGCATCTTCCTGAATCGACCGGGCTTCGCTGGTGGTGAGGGATGCGCACTTCACATCGCAGCCGAATCAGCGGGTGAGCCGCCCACTGAATGGAAGCCCTCAGTTTGCTGGCAGCTACCACTGCGCATCGACTGGCAAGAGATCGACGCGAACACCGAATCCGCAACCGTTCGTCGTTGGGGCCGCGCTGACTGGGGAGACCACGCAACCAAAATGGCGTGGTGCTGTACCGAACGCTCTGATGGTAGCGAGGCCTACTCCGGGGATCGACCCGTTATTGAATCGATGGCCGATTCGTTAATCGCACTGGCAGGTGAAGAGGTCTACGTCGAACTTCGCCAGCGGCTCCGGTCCGTTAAGCCCTGAGCATTTGTCCCGCGAGGGTCCCGGTGTGCTCACCGTGATACATGAAGACCTCACCGTTCACAATGGTGTATTCGTACCCAGAGGCCTTCTGGATATACCGCCCGGCACCGTTCGGAAAGTCCGTCACGTATTCAGGGTGCGGGAGGCTCAGAGCGTCGAAGTCGATCACGTTGAGGTCAGCGAAGTTTCCCTCGATCAACCGGCCACGCCCTTGGATGCCGAACAGGTCCGCGGTGTCAGACGTGAGGCGTCGCACAGCTTCTTGAACTGACCAGCGCTGCCGTTCACGGATCCAGTAGGTCAGCAAAAATGTCGGCTGGCTGGCATCCATAATTTGGCCAACGTGGGCGCCAGCATCAGCCAAACCGAGCGTCACCAGTGGATCGTCGAGCATCGCCTCCACTACGGCAAGATCCTGGTTGAGGAATGGCATGTTCGCGACTAGGTGACCGTCAGTTTCGAGCGCCAACTCAATGAACGCCGCTGCCGGACTCACACCACGAACAGCAGCGATCGATTCCAGGGAATCTTCCGGGGCGCAGTCGTAACGGGCATCGCCATCGGGCAGCACGAATAGTTGGCTCAGGTCGACCCACGTGTTGTGGACATCTGCTTCCTTGATCAGCAGTTGCCGGAACGGGGCATCGCGCAACATCTGCAGCCGTCGACCTCCGCCAGCCTCGCGTAGTTGCTTCCAGGCCGGAGCGCGATCGAAAGGAGTACGCACATCGAGGCCGAACAACAACCCAATACCCCTAGCCGTCGTTTGCGGACGGAGATTCGCACCGTTGGCGTTCTCTTGCTTGGCGAAGCCAATCACGTGCTCTACCAACCCTGGCACCAGGTCAGTTTGGACCAGACCAAAACTGACCGGGCGACCGCTGCGGCGACTGATCTCCCCCATCAGGGCGACTTCACTGCGAGAACTGTCAAAGGTTTCGTTGTCGCCTTCCCCAAGGCGCATCGCGCCTTCAAAGATGCCCTTTCCATGACGACCAAGAACGTCGGCAAAGGCCAACAACTCATCGGCCGCGGCATGGGTACCCGGAATCGGTCGGCCGTCAGGCATCGTGTGTAGGAAGGTGCGGCTGGTAGAGAAACCGAGCGCTCCCGCTGCCATTGCTTCGTCAACGAGGCGTTCCATCGCAACAATGTCGTCGCCGGTTGCCGGTGCTTCACCCAACCCACGCTCACCCATCACGTACGTGCGGATCGCGCTGTGGCCGACCAGCCCGCCCGTATTGATCCCCTTCGCCTGTCGAGCGATGGAGTCGTAGTACTCGCCGTACGTCTCCCAATCCCACGCCAACGATTCGAGGATGGCGTCGCGCGGGATGTCCTCAACACTCTCCATGATCTCGGCTAGTGCGCCCCGATCCGCCGGGCGACAAGGAGCAAACGTGATCCCGCAATTCCCCATCACCACGCTGGTCACTCCGTGCCAGCAACTCGATGTTCCAATCGGGTCCCATGCCAACTGCGCGTCGAGGTGAGTGTGGATGTCGACAAATCCAGGTGTCACCAGCTTGCCTTCGGCGTCGATCTCGCGTTGACCAACGGCAGGAATGCCACCGTCGTCGAGATCAACCACGGCCGCTACGCGATCTCCGGACACACCGATGTCAGCGCGACGCGGCACCGATCCGGTGCCATCAACCAGCGTGCCACCGCGAATAACAATGTCGTGCTTCATGCCGCCTTGGAATTGCCCTTGGAGTACGAAATCACGGGTCTATCGGAACGAGATGGCGCCACCTCCTCAAACATGTTCCAGTTTGATGTCCGTCAGCAGTCAGTTCCAGTGCCAATA
Source organism: Ilumatobacteraceae bacterium (assembly GCA_019090765.1). GTDB lineage: Bacteria > Actinomycetota > Acidimicrobiia > Acidimicrobiales > Ilumatobacteraceae > Sva-07. Next base: position 2,306 of record JAHRVJ010000315.1, on the reverse strand, counting down.
CCTGTAGCCGCGTGCGAGTCCAAACGGGGTTACGGTCAATCCGTGAGTTCCCGCCGATTCCACGACTTCGGCGCGCAACTATCGCTAGGGCGCCGATGGCCGCGAATGAGCCTGGTGCTGGTCCTACTAGTCGGCGGCGCAACGGGCCTGTCTGCTTGCCTTGATGACTCCCCAGACGGTCCCAACCCCTTGGGCTCCGACTTGCCTGCTGATTCCGATTTACCGGCTGATGAAGTTCCCCAGGTAGACCAAGTGGCGGCCGTCGCGGCCGCGGTCGACGTACGCGCAGCTGGATGTGGCCCTCGCGTTGTCTTCGGTACCGGAACCGTGATCGGTGGTGACCTGATCATCACCGCGGCCCACGTCGTGGCTGGAACCAGCGAAGTTGAGGTCATCGACACCGCAGCTCAGCGGAGCGCCGCAACAGTTGTGATGTTCGATCCAGATCTAGATATCGCCGTGTTGCGACCCGACACGCCGATCGGTGCGCCCGTCGCGCTACGTGACGCGAGAGCCGAAAAGGACGAAGCTGGCATCGTTGTTCTCCCTCGGCTGGTCGACAATCTGATCGAAACTGAGGTTGTCGATGTACGTGTACTGCGGCCTGTCAACATCCAAACGACCGACATCTATCTCGATCGCGAAGTTGAACGGCTGGGTTTCGAGATTGATGCCTCGATCGAGCCAGGCAACTCAGGCGCGATGGTCCATCTCCCTGGAGGAGGCGTCGGAATCGTGTGGGCCAAGAGCAACGAGCGCGCTGACCGCGCCTGGGCTGTGAACATCCCAACTGCGGTTTCGGATTCATCGGCTGCTAACTCGCTCAGCGAACCAGTCGACGTTGGGCCATGCAGCAACTAAGCCGCTCGTAGGCCGAAATGGTGGATCCGCCGACCGTCAGATGTCGCCGAGGACTCGATCGAGATAGATGTTGCGAAACGTTCCCGCCGGATCGAGCCTCGACCGCACAGCCCGGAAAGTGTCCCACTGCGGGTACCGGTGCGCCAGCGTGATTGAACTCTGAAAGTGCATCTTGCCCCAATGCGGGCGGCCGGCATAGTCGTTCATGATCTGCTCGACCCCTTGAAAATAGGCTTCATACGGAGCGCCCACGTACTGGTGAACGGCGATCCACCCTGACTCTCTGCCGTGGGCAGGGGACAGCGGAATATCGTCCTCGGCTGAGGCCCGCACCTCGATGGGGAACATCACCGGGAACGGAAGCTCCGCGACCAAGCGATGGATCCGCTCTAGGGCGTCAGGAACGGCGTTGAACGGGATTCCATATTCCATCTCGAGAAACCGCACGTGTCGGGGGCTGCAGAAAATGCGGTCACTTCGATCAATCAAGTCACGTTCGGAGGCTGCAGACGTGATCAGGCTCGAGATTTTCGGCGCGAGCGATGGGAAGCGGCGACCAACTCGGCAGGCGGTACCGAACGCAAGGTTCTCGCCGATCCATTTATCGCGGACGTAGCCGATCTTCGATTGCGGGCGCACCGGGTCATCGGTCCGAGTATTGCGCTTCACTTGGCAGTTGCGACTTCCAGGAAACCAGAAGAACTCGACGTGGTCGGCTGATCGCATCACGTTGCCAAAATCCGCCATTAAGTCCGCTAGCGGTTCGACCGTCTCCCGAGCGTGCAGATTGAACGCGGGGACACAGCGCAGAGTCACCTCAGTCAGCACACCCAACGTACCTAGGCCAACGCGAGCGACCTTCAGGATCTCGGCGTTGCTTTGCTCATCGGCGCGCACTACTTCGCCATTGCCCGTGACCATTTCGAGGCCCACGATGTTGGTGGCCACATTCCCAAAGGCGATCCCGGTGCCGTGGGTTGCAGTTGCGGTCGCGCCGGCAATGGACTGATGATCAACATCACCCAGGTTGGGCAAGGCCAGGCCCCGCTCGAAGAGTTGCTGATTCAGATCTCGCAGCCGAATCCCGGCCTGCACGGTCACATCGGCTCCGTCGACATTCAAGATCTTGTTCATCGCATCAAGCGAGAGCAGGTGGCCATCGGTCATCGCGATGTCAGTGAACGAATGTCCCGCACCGATCACCTTGACTCGCTCGCCCGCCGCTGTAGCGGCACGCACAATCGAGGCGACATCTTCGGTGCTGCGAGGCTCGTGCACTTTGCCCGGTACGCAACGCTGATTGCCCGCCCAGTTCTTGGTAGTTACTCCCATCCACCCAGCGTAAAGAATCCCTTCCCACGAGATCCACCCGCCAAGCAAGCCTCCCCCACCCTGTCTCTTATACACATCTGACGCTGCCGACGACTTAATAGGTGTAGATCTCG
>JAHRVJ010000314.1 GCA_019090765.1 Ilumatobacteraceae bacterium | reverse complement strand
TCCCGGTGACGGTCAAGGTTGTGCGCCCGGAATTGGCAACTACTGATGGCTTTCTGCGTTCCTTCCGCCGACAGGCGGAGGTGGCCACTGCGCTCACTCACCCAAATATTGCCACAGTGCTCGATTGGGGCGAGACCGATCTTGACGGTGAGTCGACGGTGTTCTGGGTGGTGGAGTATCTGGGAGGTGGGAGTCTGCGCGACCTATTCGATCGTGGCCGGCTACTTGAACCCTCGCAGGCGTTGGTGGTTGGCCTTGAGGCCTGCCGCGCTCTTGGCGCGGCTCACACTCGTGGAATAGTGCACACCGAATTGACGCCATCGAAGCTGGTGTTCGGTGCCGATGGTCGCGTGCGGATCGTTGATTTCGCGATGGCCTCCCTACTCGGCGCTCAAGCGTGGTCTGAACCTGCAACTGTGGCCACTCACGTCGTGCGCTACGCATCTCCTGAGCAGGCGCTCGGGATGGCTGTTGACGCCAAGACCGACGTTTACGCGTTGTCGCTGTGTTTGATTGAAGCAACAACGGGCTCGGTGCCGTTTGCGGGAGACTCGACGGTGTCAACGCTCGCGGCCCGCGTTGGCAAACTGATGCCGGTGTCGGCCGACCTGGGATCGCTGGCATCGGTACTTGAGCGAGCTGGACGTCCCGATGCCGACGACCGTTCGACGGCTGACGAATTCGGGCAGGGGCTTGTGCAGGCCGCCGAGACTCTTCCTCGACCTGAACCGCTCCCACTGCTCGAAGCAAGTCTGTTTGGGGCCGCGGTAGCAGGTGTCGCGGCAAAGGCGGCAGATGTTGAAGTTGGTCTCGACGCTCCCGGCAAGGACTCCGATCTAGATGTCGATCCCGATTCCGACTCCGATTCCGATCTTGATTCCGCTGGCGACGATGCGGGCATGCTGGAAGACGGCGATCCGCTGGATGATTCCGTGGGTGGCGAGGCAGAAGCGCCAGCAGATGACAGTTCGGAGCAGTTGGAGTCTGAACTTGTCGAGCCCGATCAACTTGAGTCCGACCAATCTGACTCAGCTGAACCTGAATCTGATGAAACTGAGCCCAATGAATTTGAGGTGGCCGAAGGCGCGGCCGCTCCGCTGATTCTGATGACCGACATTGCCGACCCTCCCACCGGCGCTGTCCAGGTCGCGGAGGGAGCATCAGGCGGCGTTGATACTGCACTGGAGTCGGCGGCGCCGACCGTGCCTGTTGCGACTCAGCAGTTCGACCAGGTCGACCCCACGCCGCCGGGGGCGATCTTCGACGACGAGCGCAACAACAACCGATGGATCAAGATCGCGTTGATTGGGCTGGTCGCCCTGGTTGGCATCGTTGCGCTCAGCTATGCCGGTTGGCTGCTCATTAGAACCAAGTCCTACGAAGTTCCCGATCTTGTCGGCATTGAAGAGACCGTGGCGCAAAATGAGATCGCTGGCAACGGTTGGACGGTCGAAGTTGAGCGTCTTCGCAGTGATGAAGTGCCCGAGATGGATCATGTAGTCCGAACGACACCCGTGGCCGGGGAGCAGCTTGACGAAGGGGAAGTGTTTGTTCTCTATGTCAGTGATGGACCTGAATTTAGAACGCTGCCCGATGTGACGGGGTTGACGCTCGAGGAGGCCCAGGAGGTGCTGGCCGACTTGAGTTTGCTTGTCATCGAACTGCCGCGAGAATTCTCCGAGACCGTACCCGCTGGCTCGATTATCAGTTGGCAGGTGCTCGATGACGCATCGCTCACCGCTGGGGCGCAAGTGTTGCCCGACACAACTATCGAGCTGGTCGTTTCCGACGGCCCCCAGCCTCGGCCAGCACCCGCGCTTGTCAACCTCAATCTTGAGGAGGCGACCGCTGCGACAGATGCATTGCAACTCGTGATTGCCCAAGGCGACGATGTTTTCAGTGGGCAGACCGAAGTCGGCCGAGTCGTGATCCAAACACCGGCCCCTGACACCCCAGTTCAACGTGGCGGAACGGTGACGGTGCAGTTGTCCAAGGGCCCCGACCTTTTGCCGATACCCGACCTCGCAGGGATGACCTATCCGCAGGCCGAGCAGACGTTGGCCGACGCTGGCTTTGGAGTCAACAGCTTGCTGGGCACTACGGAGGGGACGTTTGTCTCGATCTCCGTTGACGGCGAAAATGTCCAGCCAGGCGATCTGTTTCCACGCGACACCGGTGTAGATCTCATTTTCCTCTGACTGTGGCCCTTCCGCGGCTTCAACCCCAGTAGGAGAATCGTTCTGGTCACACTCGGATCGCTAGGTTCGACACCGATGTCCGGCAGTTGATCGGACAAATTCGCGAAAGGAACCCGCATGACAGCGCTTGACGGTCGAGTTGCAATTATCACCGGTGCCGGAAGAGGAATCGGAAGAGAGCACGCGCTCTTGTTTGCTGCTGAAGGAGCCAAGGTTGTCGTCAACGACCATGGGGGAGCCAACGATGGTGCCGGGAGTGATCAGACCCCAGCTCAAGAAGTAGTCGCAGAGATCAAAGCGATGGGCGGTGATGCCGTCGCCGATTCCGCCGACGTAACTGACTGGAATGGTGCGCAACAGCTAGTGAACACCGCCATTGAGACCTTTGGCGATCTCGACATTCTCGTCAATAACGCGGGCATCTTGCGTGATCGGCTCTTGGTCAACATGACCGAAGAGGAGTGGGACGCCGTGATCGCGGTGCACCTCAAGGGCCATTTCGCGCCGAGCCGATGGGCAGCCAGCTATTGGCGCGAGGAGTTCAAGGCAGGCCGCGGCAAGCCGCGCAACATGGTCCACACGTCGAGCACCTCGGGGCTGTTCGCCAATCCAGGGCAATCGAACTACGGTGCAGCCAAGTCTGGTATCGCTACGTTTAGCCAAATCGCGGCCAAGGAACTGTCGCGATACGACGTCGTCAG
>JAHRVJ010000313.1 GCA_019090765.1 Ilumatobacteraceae bacterium | reverse complement strand
CTCGAGTTTCTTATCTCGTGGGCAGGTGAAGACGTCGAGCAGATCTTCTCCGTCAGCAGTTACATCAGCCTGATCGGCCTGATGATCTTCGCGTTCGGAGCCGGATTCCTGCTCCCGGTGCTGCTGGTGTTCTTGCAACTGGTTGGTGCGGTAACACCTCAACGGCTGCTCGGCAGCTGGCGCTATGCGATTGTTGGCATCTTCGTGCTGGCTGCCGTGATCACGCCGTCGGGCGACCCCATCACACTGATGATGCTTGGTCTTCCAATGCTGGTGCTGTACTTCGTCGCGATCCTCATTGGCTGGCTGATCGTCCGTCGACGACCTGCCCCAGCGTGACCCCGCGGCCAGACCGTGCGGCGCTGGTTGCGCGCTACCCGTTTCCCATCGACAGGTTCCAAGAGGAGGCGTTTGACGCGCTTGACCGCGGCGAGCACGTCGTTGTCGCAGTTCCAACCGGCAGCGGCAAAACGGTTGTCGCCGAGTATGGGGTAGCCGCGTCGCTGAGCGACGGAAAGCGTGCCTTCTATACCGCCCCGATTAAGGCGTTGTCGAACCAGAAGTACCGGGACCTCGTTGAGTTTCACGGCGAGCACAACGTAGGGCTGCTCACCGGCGATAACTCAATCAACCGCGACGCGCCGATCGTTGTGATGACGACTGAAGTGCTCCGCAACATGATCTACGGCCGATCAAAGGTGTTGGATGACCTTGGTCTGGTCGTGCTCGATGAAGTGCACTTTCTTCAAGACGCCTACCGCGGCCCCGTCTGGGAGGAAGTGATGATTCATCTCCCGCAGCACGTTCGACTTGTTTGTCTCTCAGCCACGGTGAGCAACGTTGATGAGCTCGCCGACTGGATCACTACCATCAGAGGCAAGACCGCCTCGATAGTGGAACGTCGCCGCCCCGTTCGTTTGGACAACCAGTACCTAGTGGCCGACCGAAGCAATGACCGCCTGCAAATGCTGCCCGTCTTTATCGACGGGCAAGCCAATCGTGATGCCATCCGGCTAGACGAGTCGGGGTCACGTAAACGCGGCGGTCGTCGTGAGGCCGGCGGCACGCATCGTGGCAAACATGCGCACTCGTCCGGGCGTCGCCGGCTTGCTCCGCCCGGACGAGTGGAAGCAGTGGAGTTGCTGCGCTCCCAGTCACTGCTGCCAGCGATCTTCTTTATTTTCAGTCGAGCGCAATGCGACGCGGCTGCGAAGTCGTGTGTTGATGCTGGCTTGCGCCTGATCTCCGACACCGACCGCGACAAGATCGCGGCGATCGTTGGTGCTCGTCTCGGCGGCCTTGAAGAGGCTGATCTAGCGGTCCTCGGGTATCAACAGTTCGTTGCTCAGCTCGAATGTGGTGTTGCGGCACATCACGCGGGAATGGTTCCGCCAATGAAGGAGGTGGTTGAAGCCTGTTTCATTGAAGGTCTGATCAAGGTGGTCTTCGCCACCGAAACGTTGGCCGTTGGAATCAACATGCCCGCCCGGTCGGTGGTGATTGAGAAGCTCACGAAGTTTACGGGCGAAGGGCACGAGCGGCTAACTCCCGGGCAGTACACCCAGCTAACGGGCCGGGCGGGACGGCGGGGGATCGACGACCTAGGGACAGCGGTCGTGCTGTGGTCGCCGTGGGTGAGGTTTAGCGATGTAGCTGAGCTGGCAGGCAGCGCCTCGTTTCATCTCCGCTCGGCGTTTCGCCCGACTTACAACATGGCAGCCAATCTCATCCGAACCTATTCGAGCTCCGAAGCCCACCATCTGCTGAACCTTTCGTTTGCTCAGTACCAGGCGGATCGTGATGTAGTGCGGCTCGAAGCTCGTCTTGAACGGCGGCGTGCCGTGCTGGCTGAGCTTCGTGAAGAGTCGGCGAGCGAGTTCGGCGACATCAACGAGTATCGCTCGCAGCGTAAGGAAGAACGTCAGCACCGCTCGGAGCGTCGCCGTGATCGGTTTGAGGCCATTGATGACACGCTGGCTGAGCTAAGCCCTGGCGATGTGCTGCCGATATCAGTTGGGAAGTACCGCGGTGCCGCAGCACTGATCGCGAGCGCTCACCGAAAGAACGGTATTCGCCTGACACTGATCACCAAGTCGGCGAAGCTGCTCTATGCGGCGGCGGAAGATTTCCATGACGCACCGCAGCCAGTTGGCAAGATATCCCTGCCGCGGGCTTTGGCTCCGAATCGCAAGGACTACCGCAACGAGGTTGCTTATCGCCTCCGAAAGACGAAACTCGCGCCCGCGGAGTCAGGTGGCCACAAGAACTCAGAGCGTTCAAGCTCCGAGGCACACCCAATTCTGCGCGATCCAGATCTCAAGGCCAAGCTCAACGCCGCCGGACAGGCCGAACGCGTCGCCCGCGAGGTTGAAGACATCCGTGAGCGTGTGGCAGGAAAGAACCAATCCTTGGCCCAAGACTTTGACCGAGTCCTTGATGTGCTCTCCAAGTACGGCTACATCGACTTGGAGGCGTGGACGTTGACCCAGGCGGGGGAGGTGTTGGCCCGCACCTTCCACGAGTCCGACCTGCTGTTGGCCGAGATCATCCAACGCGGATTGCTCGACGATCTGTCGCCAGCAGACGTTGCATCGTTGGCGTCGGGCCTGGTGTACGAGCATCGGAGTAAAGAGCCGCCTCCCACCCCCTGGTTCTCCTCCGCTGAGATAGGTCAGCGTTGGCGCCGCATCGCTGCTACCAGTGAAGATCTGGCTGCTCAGGAGCGCTCGGTAGGGCTAGTGGAGCACCGGGCCCCCGACCCGACCTTCTCGGCGATTGCATACGCCTGGGTGGCTGGTGAAGGTTTTGCCGAGGTAGTCGGCGAGGAGGAGGTCACCGGGGGAGATTTCGTGCGGACGATGAAGCAGTTGATCGACGTGCTGCGTCAGTTGGCTGTAATCGCACCGCAAGAAGCAACTCGTCGTGCCGCGGGCGACGCCGCGGCGGCTGCATATAGAGGCGTCGTTGCAGATAGCTCCGCACCTACAGCAGTAGATCGCGACGATGACGATTAAGCGTGGCGAGTCTTGGGGACGCCAGGTTCCTCGGCCCGATCAGCTCCGTTTCCTTGATACCGATGCCGCTCTCGCCGCGGCGCTTGCTGAGATGTCGGAGCGGCCCGTTGCTGTTGGTGGTGGTGATTTGGCTCGCACCATCGGGGTGAGCCCCGACGTGGGGCGCGACCAGTTCAACGAACTCCCCATTGACCTGATCGAAGTACGCCTCGACGGGGGAACGGTTCGATTGGTCTGCGCCCACGTTGCGGTTCGTTCCCCATGGTGGCGTGGTTCATGGTGGTTTGGGCCGCTGATGTTGGTAATGAATGCCGAGTTCCTTGGCCGATGGAAAGTGACCGAACGGGGTCATCCCAATGACGGCCGCGTCGAGGTGCTCCGATGCGATAAGACAATGTCGTTCCGTCAACGGGTCGCGGCCCGACGTCGATTACCGACAGGCGGGCACCTCCCGCACCCCGCGATCGAGTCGCGTTCTATCAGCCAAGGCGAGTGGTCGTACGCGAGCCCTCAGGTAGTGGTGCTCGACGGGCGTAAGGTTGGCCGCTTCAGCAAGGTCAACGTCGTCGTCCGGCCCGATGCGGCCACGATCTACGGCTGACTTGCCCATCGAACTCTGATTTCCCCTGCTCACGGGCTCGCGGAATCCCGTGTCTCCTGCAACGGTCCTTCTAAAGTAGTAACCCGTGACTGTGTACGTTCCTGAGTCTTTCAGCGAGGACGAATCCGACATTTTGCGTCGGTACTTCACCAACTTGGACGCGCCGGTCTTCGCGCTCGTCAATCTTCCCGAGGTGGTCAAGGGAGCGCTGTTCGCTCGCTACAGCCGGAGCCCAAAGTCGCTGCGTCGGCTGTTTCTTGATGAGTTCGTCGGCGACCTCGATGTCAGTGGCGATCAGAGCATCGATGCCACGATCGGGCTCGACCGTGCAGAGCAACTATATGAGCGCGTCTTCTTTGACTATGGCGACGATTCGGTGGCCCAACTTGGAGGCGTCCACCTGGCCTGCGAGCAGGCCTCGAATATCCTGACCAAGGTGCTCGAGTGGGGGCGCCTGATGAGCTACCTCGAGCAGAGCACCCGTTACATCGCCTATGACTCCCGGCTCGGAGGCCGCTACCGGTACTTCCGTGACCCGGCCGTGCTGGCGGGGCCACTTGGTACTCGCTACGTCGGTGACCTCGACCGAATTTTTGATGCCTACAGCTCCAGTGTCGACCTCGTAACCGATCATGTCCGTTCCACGGTGGCCCGCGGACCCGATGACAGTGAGTTCATCTACCGCACCGCTACCCGGGCGAAAGCTCTCGACGCCGTTCGAGGAATCCTTCCTGCCGCGGCTACTTCCAATGTGGGGATCTACGGCAGTGGTCAGGCCTTTGAGGCGCTCCTGCTGCGAATGCGTGCACACCCACTCCCTGAGGCGCGTGCGTACGCCGACATGATGTTGCACGAGCTACGCAAAGTGATCCCCAGCTTCTTGCGTCGGGTCGATCTCGCTGACCGTGGCGGCAAGTGGAGCGAATACTTGGCCACCACGCGTAGCGACACCGCCGAGCTGGTGGGTGAGCTGTTCGGTTCGTCGCCGGTTGATGTGGCGCCCGAGGTCGAGCTAGTCGATTTTGATCCCGAAGCTGAAGAGAAGCTGCTCGCCGCTATTTGCTACTCGCATTCCAGCTTGCCTGAGCATCAGCTACTGGCCAAGGTTCGCGAGCTGGGCGTTGACGAACGAGTTTCGCTGATGCGCGCCTATGTCGGCGAACGTGAAAATCGTCGTCACAAGCCTGGCCGAGCCTTCGAGCGCAGCTTCTACCGATTCGACGTATTGAGCGACTACGGCGCGTTTCGCGATATGCAGCGCCACCGGATGCTCACAATCGAATGGCAGCGTCTCACCCCAAATCACGGTTACACACGCCCGGATCTAGTTGTCCAGGCTGGCGTCGGAGACCGGTTCGACGAGGCGATGGAGCGCTCAGCTGCGCT
>JAHRVJ010000312.1 GCA_019090765.1 Ilumatobacteraceae bacterium | reverse complement strand
GATTCGACCACCTTCATCGGAGATGTCTACGCTCTGCTCGGTTTGCAGAACATCGCTGACCAGGTGGAAGGAGACTCGGGCGGCTACCCGCAGATGAACGCCGAGTTTGTAGTTGCCGCGGATCCCGACTTGATATTTCTCGCCGACACTCTGTGCTGTGCGGAGAACGCTGAAACTGTTGGAGCGCGCGACGGCTGGGCATCGCTCGTCGCCGTGCAGAACGGCGCCGTGATCGAGATGAACGATGACATCGCCTCGCGGTGGGGGCCGCGAGTTGTCGAATACCTCGCATCTGTCGCAGCAGCGATCGAGCTGGTCGCGGTTTCCGCCTAGGAAGCGAAAAGTGAAGTGAGCGACAAGCCCGATCAGCCGGTGGCCGCGAGCAACTCTGTTTGGTATTTCGCCAGTGGAGTTGTGCTCGTCGTTGCTGTGCTGATCGGGGCGTCGGTCGGACCTGCGGGCCCGCCATGGTGGCAGGTTCCGCTCGAGTTTCTTAGCCGGTTGCCGCTGGTCTCATTTGACTCAGGCGTCAGCGACGCCGAGTGGAACATTGTTTGGCGAATCAGAATGCCGCGGGTGGTCCTTGGCGGGCTCGTGGGCGGGATGCTGTCGATTGCTGGTGCGAGCTATCAGGGTGTCTTCCGCAATCCGCTTGTTGACCCCTACCTATTGGGTGCCGCCGCAGGAGCGGGGCTGGGAGCAACGATTGCGCTCACCTTCGGGCGCTCCGCCACCGTCGACTGGGCGATCGATCCTGTACCAACCGCAGCGTTCATTGCCGCGATCCTCACGGTTGCAGTTACCTACGCCGTGGGCGCCTCGTTCGGGGGGACGCGTTCGGGGGTCACACTCGTGCTCGCAGGAGTGGCTGTCGTGTCGTTCGTGACAGCGGTGCAAACATTGATATTGCAGCGAAACCTTGATTTGGTTCGTGAGGTGTTTCAGTGGATTCTCGGCCGCTTGTCGGGGGCGACATGGGCGGACATTCGTCTCGTCACGCCCTACGTGATTGTGAGTTGCATCGTGCTCATGCTGCATCGTCGCCACCTTGATGTGTTCCGCGTTGGCGATGTCGAAGCATCCACACTTGGCGTGTCGGTGTCGCGTACGCGGCTGGTGATCGTGGCTGCGGCAACTCTCGGGACCGCCGCAGTTGTCTCGGTGAGCGGACTGATCGGATTTGTCGGTTTGGTTGTTCCCCATGTCATCCGGCTCGTGGCAGGCGCCGGATATCGTCGCCTGCTGCCTCTGTCGTTGATTCTCGGCGCCGCGTTCTTGATCCTCGCGGATGTTTTCGGACGCACTATTTCAAGTCCGGCCGAGACACCGATCGGCGTGGTCACAGCGCTGATCGGTGCCCCATTCTTCATCTACCTCCTGCGGACGCGCAAGGTGTCGGCATGAGTGAGTTGGCCTTTGACGCAGTTGGCGTCAGATATGGCAAGCGGCTAGCTCTCGAACCATTCACGGAACGGATCGAGTCAGGGGAATGGGTTGGGTTGGTCGGTCCGAATGGTGCGGGCAAGTCTTCGCTCTTGCGAGCCGCGGCTGGGCTGGTTGAGTCGACTGGTTCCATATCCGTCGGCAGCGTCGATCTCGCTGAGCAGCACATTCGCGAGCGCGCCGCGTTGGTCGCCTACGTGCCGCAGGAGCCGCTGATTCCAGCCGACATGACATCGTTCGACTACGTGCTGCTCGGGCGCACTCCGTATATCGGGTATTTTGGTTCCGAGAGTGCCCACGATCGTGATGTCGTTGCCGAGGTAATTGCCAGGCTCCGGCTTGACGAATTCGCAACTCGGCATCTCGGCTCACTTAGCGGCGGCGAGCGCCAGCGAGTCGTGTTGGCCAGGGCGCTGGCGCAGGAGGCGCCTGTGCTGCTGCTTGACGAGCCCACTTCGGCGCTCGATATCGGTCATCAACAGCAGGCCCTCGAACTTGTCGCAGAGATGCGCGAACACAGCGGGTTGACTGTGTTTTCAGCGATGCACGACCTCACTTTGGCCGGTGCGTACACCGATCGGTTGGCGATGCTCGATAGAGGAGCGGTAGTTGCAACCGGAACCGCTGCGGAGGTACTCACCGCGGAGCGGTTGGCTGATGTATTCGACGCACGGGTAACGGTCGAGATCGACCCCGACGACGGCACTGTGATTGTTGTACCGCGCCGCACATTGGCGTCTGATTGTGGCCCGAATGGTCATGGCGACGACTAGCCCAACGTGATGACGCCGATGATGCCAATCATCACCAGTGCACTGGCGGCGTACTCGGCTCGGGTGTGACGTTCGTGCAGCCACCAGGCCGAGATGGCGAAGGCCATCAGTAACTCGACTTGCCCGAGTGTGCGTACCTTCGTTGCGTTCGAGAGCGCAATCGCAGTTGCCCAACCGGCTGACCCACACAGGCTGAGAATCCCTACCGGGATCGCTGAGCGCCAAGCGCGGCCAACGTTGAGGAGTTCGTTCGGATCGGTGCTGAAGAGTTGCGCGGCATTCAGGGTGGCCTGAATAGTGAGCATCACGGCTATCGCGAGCACCACCCGGTTCCACGTCGGGTCGTCACCGAGCGACGTGGTTGCCGCGCGAATTCCAACGGCGGTGAACGCGAAGCACCCAGCTGCGGCGATCCCCATCAATGCCGCCGGATCGCTGGCATGGGTGAGGATGTCGACCAACCGATTTGGGGCTGCCAGCCAGGCCACCCCGATGGTGCAAACGAACGCGGCGACCCATCCGAGTGGCTGAAGCGATTCGCCGAGCACGATGGCCGAAACGAGAGCGACCAGGATCACCTCGGTCTTGGAATAGACAGTGCCAATTGCGAAGTCACGGAGGTCGAACGCGCGGAGGAGAGCCAGCGTTCCGAGAATCTGCGCTATTCCGGCGCCTGCCACGATCGGCCAGAACCGTGCTGGGATCTCTGGTAGCGGTTGGCCCGCAACTACAAATGTGGCGAACGCTGCTAGTAAAGCGAGTGGGAACCCGTAGGCATAACGAACGAATCCGGCCGCGTTAACCGAGAGGATTGATCGCAGTTGGTGTTGCCGCGACGTGCGCAGGATTTGGAAGGTGGCGGCGGCAAGGGTGATCGGGATCCACATGGTGTCTCACATAGCGGGACAATGTGCCCGATTGGTGAGACCACCATACTGCGGTAGTTGCCCGATCTTCACGCTCGCGGTGGAGACGGTGGGAACCAAGCGTCTCCCTTGACGAGGATGTCGTCGGCGTCGGTGGGGCCCCACGACCCTCGAAAGTACGGCAGGACTTGACCGGGGTTGTCGAGGGCAGGTTGAACGACTCGCCAGGTTCCCTCCACGATGTCTTGTCGAGCGAATCGACGCAGTGATCCAAGGAGCGCGTCGCCGATAAGGCGTTCGTAGGCGTCTTGGCGTTCCCCAAGAGCGGCCGCGAAATCTACGTTGACGTCGACTTCCTGACTGTCGAGTTGTGGTCCCGGGGTCTTTGCTTGCAGCGCGAAGGTGACACCGTCGTTCTTGCCGAGCCGCATCCGGATGAGATTTCTTCCCGGCGGAGGCCCACCCGCTTCGTCAAAGAGCATTCGGGGAGGTTCTCGAAGCTCGATGACTGCTTCGGTGGCACTCTGCTCAAGGGCTTTGCCGACCCTCACGTACCACGGAACTCCCGCCCAACGCCATGAGTCGATCTCCAGCCGGGCCGCAACAAAAGTCTCCACAGTCGACTCTGGCTCGACGCCAGGCTCGTCGCGATAGCCCACGTATTGCCCGCGGACCAACGCGTCCGGGCTGATCGGGCGCATTGCCGCGATCACCTTGGCCTTTTCATCCTGGAGGAACCCCGAGTCGGCGCCGGCGGGTGGTTCCATGGCAAGCAGCGCCACCACTTGCAGGAGGTGGTTCTGCATGACATCGCGGATTGCCCCGACAGAGTCGTAAAAGGAGCCCCGACCTTCAACGTCAAGTGTTTCGGCCATTGTGATCTGAACGCTGCGGACGTAGTTGCGATTCCAGACGGGTTCGAGCAAGGTGTTCGCGAAGCGGAATACGAGCAGGTCCTCGACTGCTTCTTTGCCGAGGTAGTGGTCGATGCGGAAGATGTGGTCCTCGGCAAAGACGGAGTGCAGTGTCTTGTTGAGCTCGATTGCCGATGCGAGGTCGCGCCCAAATGGCTTCTCAACCACTACCCGTCCACGCTGGTTCAGCCCGACCGAAGCGAGCTTCTTCGCGACGGTCGGAAACATCGTTGGAGGTATCGCCATGTAGAAAACGGCTACGAGGGAGTTGTGTTGATCGAGTGTTTCTCGGAGGGTTTCCCAGGTCTGCGCATCTGAGTAGTCGCCTTGCACGAGATCCATCCGGGCACACAAGGAGTCGATGACCGCCGGGTCGGCGTCGGTGATGTGTGCCTCAATCGATTCGCGGGTATGAGCGCGGAAGTCGTCATCGGTCCAGTCGCTGCGCGCAACTCCGATCACCGGAACTTGCAGTACTCCGGAACGTTCGAGGCGGTACAGAGAAGGAAAGAGCTTTCGCTTGGCCAGATCGCCGGTGGCCCCGAATAGTACGAGCGCGTCGGCGGTGGGTTGGTGGCTGTCGATCAGGGCCGTGTCGACGTGCGCCGTTTCGTCGTGAGCGTGGGTGCCGCTACTCATCGGCTCGACTCCTTGCGTTCCTTGTGTCCACCGAACCCGGCGCGCATCGCTGAGAGGACCTTGTTCGCGACATCGTCTCGTCCTCGCGACGCGAAGCGTTCATAGAGCGCTGCCGATAAGACAGGCACTGGAACGCCTTCGTCGATTGCCGCGTTGATCGTCCATCGGCCCTCCCCTGAGTCGCTCACGATTCCGCCGTATGCGTCAAGCTGGGGGTCATCGACCAAGGCCTCGGCGGTCAGGTCGAGCAGCCAGGAACTGATCACCGAACCGCGCCGCCAAACCTCAGTCACCTTCGAAAGATCGATGTCGTACTGGTAGTACTTCGCGGCGTGTAGGGGAGCAGTTTCGGCGTCGGCCTCATGGTCTTGGGCTCCGATGTTGGCCTTGGCGAGAACGTTGAGTCCTTCCGCGTAGGCGGCCATCATTCCGTACTCGATGCCGTTGTGGACCATCTTGACAAAATGCCCCGACCCACTCGGCCCGCAGTGCAACCAGCCGCGCTCCTCCGGCGCGACGTCGCCCTCGCGGCCGGGTGTACGTTCGGCAGTACCGATTCCCGGTGCGAGCGTGTCGAAGATTGGTTCTAGGCGGGCCACGGCTGCGGGAGGACCGCCAATCATCAAGCAGTAGCCACGTTCGAGGCCGTACACCCCGCCGCTGGTGCCAATGTCGAGGTAGTCGATCCCTTGAGGTGCGAGTGCCGCGGAGCGGTCAACGTCGAGGTGATACCACGAGTTCCCGCCGTCGATCACAGTGTCGCCCTCGTCGAGCAGCGGAACGAGAAGGGCCAGCGTGTCCTCTACCAGCGCGGCGGGAACCATCACCCAGATCGCTCGCGGTGTGGCGAGGCTTTCGACAAGTTCTTCAAGGGTGCGCGCTCCTGTCGCCCCTTCGCTTTCGAGTTCGGCGATCGGTGCTTCGACAACGTCGTAGACGACGCAGTCGTGCCCGTCCGCGTGTAGCCGGCGAACCATGTTGGCGCCCATGCGCCCGAGACCGATCATTCCGAGTTGCATGCCGACAGGTTGCCACGCCAGTAGGGGTAATGTCGGTGAGTGGGCCAGATTGGGCGATCTTCCGATCTTGAGCGTGACCTCACCTTGACCGCGACGGAACACGCCCGGCTGCTTGCGGTGCTCGACCGCTTTACGGAGGCCGAGCAACTTGACTTGTCGGAGCCTTCAACCCTGCCGGGATGGTCGCGCGGTCATGTCATCACTCA
Organism: Ilumatobacteraceae bacterium; assembly: GCA_019090765.1. Lineage (GTDB taxonomy): Bacteria > Actinomycetota > Acidimicrobiia > Acidimicrobiales > Ilumatobacteraceae > Sva-07. The sequence continues at coordinate 1,935 of JAHRVJ010000312.1, read as the reverse complement.
TCTGGCTGATAACGCCATTGGGCATATCAGGATCTTTGACGCGGCCGCCGAAGGCCGTGTCGGCGAGCAGTACCCGGGTGGCCGCGAAGCGCGAGCTGCCGGTATCGAAGCGGGTAGTTCACTCCCGGCCACAGAACAGCTCGATCGCTTGCGACGCTCGATTCGAGATCTGGAAGGACGTTGGGACTCCTCTGCGTGGGAAGGTCATGGCATCGGGATAACCGAAACCCTGCCGATTCGCGACCTCCCATTTCTCCGTCTGCGAGAGGTCGATATTCACCTCATCGATCTCGACGTCGGAATCGGATTTGCCGATCTGCCACCTGAATATCTCAGGCTTGAACTGGGCCGGATGACGATGCTCTGGCAGGCTCGTCAACCAATGGGGATGACACAACTCCCTCAGTTGGCGCTGAACGCGACACCCGAGGTTCGGCTCGCCTGGCTGATGGGCCGTTGCGAGATCGACGAACTCGAACCGGCACTTAGCTATTGATCGAGAGCCGGCTGAGCCGGTTGGTGGCCCGAGCAGGGTTCGTTAGTCCGCTCGCACAGGGTTCCGCCCCTCGCGCATCTCATCGACCCCTTCGAATTTTCGAACACGTCTCAGATAGCCGCCCAAGGCCGGAATTACTTGCTCGCTGAGATATTCGAGGTGTTCGACTTCGGTGTCCCAGTCATCTGACGACTTGGCGTTCTTGATGGCGGTGAGCTGGTCATCGACGTCATCCCAATCTTCATCAGCGAGGTCGTCGAGGCCGAGTGAGACCCGTAGCGAAGCATTCGAGGCAACCATCGAGATCGCCGAAATCGTAATGAGGTCGTAGGCCCGGTTCGGGATCGTGTTGCCTGACGGCGCCTCCTGGCTGACGTCTGGCATTGCTGCGAAATCGGTGAGCGCCCCGATCGTGCGTTGCGTGAGGCTCTTCGTCAGAGCCGAGGTACCGCCCGCTGTCAGAATCGACCCAAGGCCGAAGCCGATCAGCCCACCTAGGCCCTCTATGCGTTTCACATTTGCTGCTGCGGCCATGAGCAATTCCGCTTGCTCGGCACGTGAGGCGTCAGCGAGCAGGTCGGAGAACTGGGCGATGTACTCCAGTCCGTAGTGATCAGTGATGTTTTCATCGAGGTCCTTCACGATGGTCGACGTGAAGTCGCCGAGCACCAGCCCTATCGTTGCTTGGGAGGTTTCGTCACGCATCAGCGCCCCGAACAGATCTACGACTTCGTCGTAGGTGCCGAGCTTGACTTCGATGGTGCGTTTCCGATCTGGCCCCACATCTACGATCGTGATCATCGATGAGCCTTCATCGCCAATCGCCGGGGCCAGCGTTTCGATGTAGCCAGCCATTGAGATGGCGACCCCGCGGGCAAGCCCGGGCTGCATTCCTTCTTCCAGAGGGCCGTTCGCCAACTGTGTGAGCTCGGTCAGTACCTGGTAGCCGTCGTTGATGCGGTTGGGATCCATACTGACCGATTCGTATAGAGCGGAAGCGACATAACCTTCAATGACGTTGGGTTCGAAGAGCGTCCAGGTGCCGAGCAATAGCAGCATTTCGGAATTGAGGAGCAGGTCGAGGGAACTGGCGGGATCATTGGATAACACTGATAGGGCGGTCTGCATCGCTTGGCTCTGATCAAGTCGCTCGGGTCCTTTGGTGCTCCGAATTGAACTCGCCATGCTCGATATGACACCGATCGTGAACTCAGAGGGAAATGTGGCTCGCCCGATGGCGTAGGCAACGAGACTTGTACTGGGTGCGAGCGCAACTAGGCGTTCGGAGAACCCCGCGGTGAACTTCACTCGGAATGCGAGCTCGGAGGCAATACTCGTGAGATCACTGTCGGGGTCCTCGACAAGATCTCGAATCAGAAGCTGGTCGGATTCCCTGTACTCGACAAGATCCAACAGTTCATTGTCGGAGAGTTTGGAGT
>JAHRVJ010000311.1 GCA_019090765.1 Ilumatobacteraceae bacterium | reverse complement strand
GGAGCCTTCTTCTTCGCTACCGCCTTCTTCTTCGCGGGAGCCTTCTTCTTCGCTACCGCCTTCTTCTTGGCAGGAGCCTTCTTCTTCGCTGGAGCCTTCTTCTTGACGGGAGCCTTCTTCTTGACGGCCATCAAGTCACTTCCGACCAGGGTTGAGCGCGGACTTCAGAGTCGAGCTCGCACTGAACTTCATTGCCGTTGACGCCTTGATCTGCACCGGAGCACCGGTCTGCGGGTTGCGGCCGGTACGCGCCTTGCGCTTGGTGGTGCTGAACGAACCGAACCCGGGCCATGCGACCTTGTCGCCGCCCTTGGTGGCCGATACGACGTGGTCGAAGAAAGCTCCGAGTGTGCGCTCGGCGTCAGCCTTGGAAACGCCTGCTGCGTCTGCGACTGCGTCGATCATTTCTGATTTTGTTGCCATTGAAGTCCTCTTTCGGATGAGTTGATTCTGTTCACCCCGGTGCACTGCACCGAGTCTGAGCCCGCCGCTCGCTGCGGTGGAATACGACCATCACACTGATTTTGGTGGTTCCAATACAAGCACCAAACAACTTGCATATGCAACAACAACGGGAGCTAGCCCGCACCGGTATAACCGCCCGCCTACTACGAAGGCCCTTCAACTAGCCACTTCCCAACACGCGTCCGCCACGTTGACACCCGCCCACGTAACACCATCCACCATTCACCCACAACGCTGAGGTACAACCTGACTCGTTGGAAAATTACGAGATTCAAGGCACTGACTAACGCCTCAACAGAGGAGCGATGGTGACCAACCTTCTTCTGCCCGCTGACAATCCCGCATCAGAACGCCCTCAAGGGCGACCGAGAGCAGAGGACGCTCAACGCACTCGCCTCGTTCTCGATACTTCGGTGCTCATCGCGGATCCAACATGCGTTCTTGAGTTCCAAGAGGCCGACGTGGTGATCCCGCTAACCGTCGTCGAGGAACTCGACGGTCTGAAGAGCCGCAGCGACGATGTCGGCCGAGCCGCGCGAACCGCCTTACGTACGTTGGAAGAACTCCGCATAAAGCATGGTGGCTCCCTCGCCTCACCAGTGCCTACCGGGAACGGCAACGCGACGATCCAAATCGAAATCAACAACATCCGCAAGCACCTGCTGATTGAACACGGCCTCGACCCCACCGTGCCGGACAATCGCATAATCGGAGCCGCAATTGGCCAATCTGATTTCGGTCCGACAACGATGATCAGCAACGATGCCGCCCTCCGCATCAAGGCTGCTCACCTCGGCGTCAGCGCTGCAGAACACCAGCTGACACACTCGAATCAGAACCATGCACAGGTCGGCTGGATCACTTTGCAAGCACCATACGAAGCCATCGACTGCCTCTACGCCGCAGGAGCGATAGCAATCGATGCAGTTGGAGCCCATAGCCCAGCAGAGTTCGTAGAGAACGAGTTCGCCGTTCTGCGGTGTGGTTCCCAATCGGCGCTCGTGAGAATCGTCGGTGACGAATTTCTCCTCCTCTCACAGCATCAGCCCGAAGCATGGGGTCTCCGCCCACGCAGCAAAGAGCAACGATTCGCTCTGGAGCTGCTGTTGGATCCCGACATTGCAGTGCTTGCCCTTGACGGCCGGGCCGGAACAGGTAAGACCATCATGGCCATCGCCGCCGGCCTCGACCAGGTCGTCGAGCAAAACACCTATGAGCGGCTCGCCGTGTATCGGCCGCTCGTTCCGGTGGGACGCGCCGACGTCGGCTTCCTGCCCGGAGGGCTCGACGAGAAGCTCGATCCGTGGATGGCTGCGATCCACGATGCTGTGGTCGCCCTAACCGACCGTGGCTGCACACAAGACGCACGCAGCATGGTGGACGAACTCACCACCCGTGGTCAGCTATCGCTCGAGTCGGTCACGTTTCTTCGCGGACGGTCCTTGCAGCGTCAATTCGTCGTCATCGACGAAGCGCAAAATCTTGAGCCGACCACTCTTCGGACGATCCTCACGCGGGTCGGCGACGGCACCAAGGTGGTCTTCACCGGCGATACCAGCCAGATCGACGCCCCATACCTGGGAGAGTCAAACAACGCCCTAAGCGTGCTCTCCGCAGCATTCTCAGGCCAGCGATGCTTCGGCCGGATCAGCCTCACCGCCTGCGAACGAAGCGATGTCGCAAGCCTCGCGGCCGAATTGCTCTAAACCAGCGGCGGGCACCCGAGCGGCGCAGCTGCGACTGACACGGTCTTAGAGTTTGAGCGGCTTGATCGGCACCATCATCGACGCCGGATTCTTCCAATCAACTCCAGGCACGTCGATGAACAGTTCGATCTCATTGCCGTCAGGATCGAGCACGTACAGGCTATGAGTAACCCCGTGGTCGCTAGATCCGACCACTCGCGCGTCGGAGTTGTTGAGTCGATCCAACACCTCGCGAAGGTCGTCGTCGTTCTCGCCGACCTTCAAGCCAATGTGATAAAGGCCGACCCTGCGCCCAGCCGGGATCTCGGCAGCATCTTCACCAACTTCAAGCAACAGCAGCTCGTGATGAGTTCGGCCTGAGGAAAAGATCGCCGCCTTCATGACAGAGGGATCAATCTCACCCACCGTCTGGAATCCGACGAGGTCACGGTAGAACGCAACCGATCGTTCGAGATTGTGCACGTACAGGACAACGTGGCCAAGTTCGGTCATCGCATCTTTCTATCGGTCGAGTTCTCAATCGGTCAAGGCCCGACGACGAGAATCCCTTCCATGCCAGCTTCCCGATGGCCCGAGACTGAACAGTAGAACGCGTAAGTCCCCTCGGGAAGCGGTGACATCGCCCCCTCCGCCGATCCTCCTCGCTCGGCTTCGATTTTGAATTCAGCCTCATCAACAACGAAGTCATGGTTGGCGCCGCGGGAGCTAAGCCGAACGACTACTTCCTCGTTGGCAGCCACATGGATCTCACCAGGGCTGAAGCTGAACGATCGTCCGGTTACATCAATTCCAGAACCATCATCGACGACGGTGCCTCCCCCGCCGGAGCTGTCTCCATCACTCCCACAGCCCCACAGAACAACCGAAGCAATCGCGATCGAACTGAGGCGCAATGCTCGTCTAGTCATACTGGGGTCACGTGTTTCAGGTCAGAGGGCAACGACCCCAGGTCTTGCTTGGTTACCTGCAGGCGGGAACTGAACGCCACAATCGCCACCAGGATTCCGGTACCAAGTATCGGGGTGAACGTCTGCTTGATCGCAGGCGAGTCGGCCAGCAACCCAATCACGAACCCGATGAGACCAACGTTGGTCGCGACGACGATCACATGTTGAACCAAGTCCGGAAGCGGATTTCGAATTCGGGAGTTGACCAAGCCGAACAACACGTTCGTCATCACACCGATGAACATCACGTGATCGAGAGCCAGGATTTCACGCAGCGGGGCAAGATCGAGTTCCCCCTCGTACCGCGCAATGAGGTACACAAAGAGCCCGATGTCGACGACCAGGAACATCGATGTCAGCGCCGCGGCCCGTGCGTAGTCAGGGGACGACCAAACAACACTGCGGATCGCCGGTCGCATCCGCCAGAGAAAGATGGCCACCCCCGCAATCTC
>JAHRVJ010000310.1 GCA_019090765.1 Ilumatobacteraceae bacterium | reverse complement strand
TAGCTGGCACGTCATCGATCACGGCCAAGAAGCGTCTCTGGTCGATGACCAGCAGAGTGCAGTCGGTATCACAGATCACAGTTGCGGTGCGGGGGCCGTGGTCGAGCAGTGATAGCTCGCCAACGATGGCCCCGGAGCCGAGGGTTGCAACTTTGCGGTTGTTGCGCTTAACGGTGACTTCGCCACTTAATAGGATGAACGCCTCACGACCGGTTTGGCCTTGGTCCATGAGCAACGTGCCCTCGGTCATGGTGATTTCATCGCTGGCCCTAGCGACCTTTTCAAGCTCTTTGTTGGTGCAGGAACTGAACAGTGAGATGTCGCGCAGGACGTCGAGGTGCTTTTTTCTACTAGCCATTCACGACACACTAGGTCAGTTGCCCACCACTCTTCAGAGGCGGAGTCGCGCGGTGTTGTCTCAGGTGGTTCCGGCCTGCGCCGCGACCGCAGCGGCGGCGGCCGCAACGGCGTCTGCGTCACCTAGGTATTCCGCCGAGGTGACGTTCAGTTTGTCGTCGAATTCGTATTGGCGCGGAGCGCCCGTCGGAATGTTGATTTCTGAAATCTCGTCGTCGCTGACTCCCTCAAGGTGTTTGAGCAACGCACGAAGCGAGTTGCCATGAGCCGTCACCAACACGGTTGAGCCAGCCAAGAGTTGCGGCGCGACGCTGTCGTACCAGTACGGCAGTACTCGCTCTACTACGTCCTTGAGGCACTCGGCCGCTGGTAACACTCCGGCTGGTAGGTGTCGGTAGCGGGGGTCGTTGGAAGGGTGTTCTGGACTGTCGAGATCAACCGGTGGTGGCGGCGTGGCGTACCCGCGGCGCCAAGCGTGAACCTGATCGGCGCCATACTTTTCAGTCGTTTCCTTCTTGTCTAGTCCTTGGAGCGCGCCGTAGTGACGTTCGTTAAGTCGCCAATTCCGTTGCACTGGGAGCCACTCTTGGCCCATCGCTGCCAGTGCCAGATTCTGGGTGACAACGGCTCGGGTTTGCAGCGAAGTGTGTGACTCATCAAACCTCAACCCGGCCGCGGCCATTGTCTGGCCAGCTGCGGCCGCTTCGCTGATTCCCTTTTCAGTCAGTGGCACGTCGTGCCATCCGGTGAACAGGTTTTTCAAGTTCCATTCGGACTGGCCGTGGCGAAGGATGACGAGAGTTCCGGTCATACTCGAATGTTACGACCAGTGCTGCCCGGTGCGACGGTTCCAAAGTTGAGCGAGTGTGGAACAATTCGGGAGTGGAATCAGAAACCGAACAGCTCTATCGCGTGGCCGTGGACGCTCAGGGCAACGCGCATTGTCCGTACTCGAAGTATCCGGTGGGGGCGGCGCTACGAACTGCGTCGGGAGCTGTATTCAGCGGTTGTAATGTCGAAAACGCCGCCTACCCCCTTGGCAGTTGCGCGGAAGCTGGTGCCATTGCCGCGATGGTGTTGGCCGGGGAGCGTGACATCGTCGAACTTGTAACGGTCACCAACGGTCCCCTTGTGGGCACTCCTTGTGGCGGGTGCCGCCAGCGAATCCGTGAGTTTGCTGCACCGACAACTGTCGTGCACTCTGCCATTGGGACTGGGCTGGCTGATCCCGGGACAATCACGATGACGATGGCAGATCTGCTGCCCGAGTCGTTCGGCCCCCAGAACCTGACCAATCCTTAGTCATAGACGCTCAACTAATCTGACTTAAGAGTTGTTTCTTCTCTCTTATACACCTATCTTGAGTGATGAGCTTGCAAGCTTGGCGGCGGGAGGATCGTTTCGGCGGTCCTTTCGTAGGCGTAATTTGCGGGCAAACGTCATCAATACAGGAATCAGCAGGGAGTAACTAATGTCGAAAGCAGTCGGAATTGACCTCGGAACCACGAACTCGGTGGTCTCGGTCCTCGAAGGTGGAGAGCCAGCTGTGGTCCCCAACTCCGAGGGTGCCCGGACAACGCCTTCGGTCGTGGCCTTTTCCAAGTCAGGCGAAGTGCTCGTTGGCGAAGTAGCCAAACGTCAGGCAATCACCAACCCCGACCGTACGTTCCGCTCAATCAAGCGCCACATGGGCCAAGACTGGAAGTCTGAGGACATCGACGGCAAGCAGTACACGCCGCAGGAGATCTCAGCACGAACGCTGATGAAGCTCAAGCGCGATGCCGAGTCCTACCTCGGCGACACCGTCACCCAAGCCGTGATCACCGTCCCGGCCTACTTCGACGATGCGCAACGCACCGCAACCAAAGAAGCTGGCACCATTGCCGGGCTTGAAGTGCTGCGGATCATCAACGAGCCCACCGCGGCGGCGTTGGCCTACGGTCTTGAAAAGGGTTCCGAAGACGAAACAATTCTCGTCTTCGACCTCGGTGGCGGCACGTTCGACGTATCAGTCCTTGAGATCGGCGAGGGCGTGTTCGAAGTCAAGTCAACCCACGGCGATACCTCCCTCGGTGGCGACGACTGGGATCAGCGCATTATCGATTGGCTCGTGCAGCAGTTCAAGGCTGCTCACGGAGTCGACCTCAGCGCCGACCGGATGGCAGCGCAACGCCTGAAGGAAGCCGCAGAAAAGGCCAAGATCGAACTCAGTCAGGTTCAGCAAACACAGATCAACCTGCCATTCATTACCGCTACCGCAGATGGCCCGCTGCACCTCGACGAGTCGCTGTCCCGCGCCAAGTTCCAGGAGATGACATCCGATCTCATCGAACGCTGCCGGGTGCCCTTCGAGCAGGCTCTCAAAGATGCCAATGTCGCCAAGGGCGACCTGCACCACGTCATTCTCGTTGGCGGCTCAACCCGCATGCCAGCGGTCACCGAGCTGGTGCAAAGCCTCACCGACAAAGAGCCCAACAAGACCGTCAACCCCGATGAGGTTGTCGCTGTTGGCGCCGCCGTTCAGGCTGGCGTACTACGCGGCGACGTCAAGGACGTGCTCCTGCTCGATGTGACGCCTCTGAGCCTCGGCATCGAAACCAAGGGTGGCGTCATGACCAAGCTGATCGAACGGAACACGACGATCCCCACCAAGCGGACCGAGGTCTTCACCACCGCTGAAGACAGCCAGCCTTCAGTTGAGATCCATGTGATCCAGGGCGAGCGCGAAATGGCCAGCTACAACAAGACTCTCGGCAAGTTCCAGCTTGTTGATCTGCCGCCCGCGCCGCGTGGTGTCCCCCAGATCGAGGTGACATTCGATATCGACGCCAACGGCATCGTGCATGTTGCGGCCAAAGACCGGGCGACCAACAAAGAGCAGTCGATGACGATCACGGGCCAATCCACAATCGACAAAGATGACATCGAGCAGATGGTGAAAGATGCCGAAGCGCATGCTGAGGACGACCGTCAGCGCCTTGAGGAAGCTGAAGTCCGTAATAACGCAGACTCGATTCTGTATCAAACAGAAAAGGTCCTCCGCGAGCAGGGTGAGAACGTCTCGGACGAAGAGAAAGAGGCAGTTGAGCAGCCGCTTGCGGACCTCAAGAAGGTGCTCGACAGTAACGACACCGAGGCCATCAAGACTGCGACCGATGCGTTGATGGCGGCCAGTCAAGACTTCAGTCAGAAGCTCTACGAGGCTGCCGCCCGCGATTCTGAGGCTGCGGGTACGTCGGCTTCCGGGCAAGATGCTGGCGCCGGTGCGGTTGATGACGACGACATCGTTGACGCTGAGATCGTCGACGACGAGGAGAGCTGAGACCGCCGTGGATGGTTCCATGGTTGATCCACCCCCCGACGACAAAGGCTCGCGGTCCGACAAGGACGCAGCGGCTGCTGACGACGCCGCTGCATCAGGTGTCGGGCCCGACGAGCCCGCTGCAATCGATGAATTGACTGATTCGATTCTGCGTGCTGCTGAAGGTGAGGCAGATCAGGTCGACCTGTCGAACGTTGACGTGGCTGCTTTGCTCGCTGAACGCGACGAGTACAAAGATCTCGCACAGCGAGTTCAGGCCGACTTCGACAACTATCGGAAGCGTTCAGCGGCGAACTCGATGGCCGAGTCCGATCGGGCATCGGGCCGTCTTGCCGAAGCGCTATTGCCAGTACTTGACGCGGCCGAAGCTGCCTTCGTTCGATACCCCGAAGAAGTTGGACCGTTACTCAACCAGATGCTGGCCGAGTTGAAGAAGCATGGGCTTGAGATTATGAACCTTGAGTCTTTGCCGTTTGATCCGGAAGTGGCTGAGGCAGTAGCTCACGAACCTGGGGACGGTGGCGAACCGGTCGTCACCGAGGTGCTGCGCAGCGGCTTCCTCTGGAAGGGTCGAGTACTGCGTCCGGCGATGGTCAAGACGAAGGATTGACCCGCTGACGTACTCGAGAGACGACTGACATCTGAAGGAGGTGAACATCGGTGGCTGCGGAACGCGAATGGTATGACAAGGACTATTACAAGGTCCTCGGAATCAAAGACAAGGCTGACCCCAAGGAAGTCACGAAGGCCTATCGCAAGCTGGCCCGCAACTTGCACCCGGATAAGAATCCGGGTGATCCCGATGCCGAGGAACGCTTCAAAGAAGTCGCCGTCGCGTACGACGTGCTCGGTGACGAAACCAAGCGAGAGGAATATGACGAGGTTCGTCGACTTGGGCCGATGGGTAGCCCCGGTGATGGCGCGGGCGGATTCAAATTCAACGTCGGCGACATGGGTGGCGGCATCGGTGACCTGTTCGGGAACACCTTCGGTCGTGGTGGTCGTGGCCGTGGGCGAGGCGAGGCAACTGGGGTCGGGCCGCGCCGAGGTGCCGATATCACGGCTCAACTGGCAATCGATTTTGCCGACGCCGCAACTGGCCTTTCCACCACGCTCTACCTAACCACTGATGCCCAGTGCGGTACTTGTGGCGGGTCTGGGGCGAAGCCCGGAACGTCCCCAACCGCGTGCGCTAGCTGTGGCGGCCGAGGCGTCGTCGATGACAACCAAGGAATGTTCTCGTTCTCCACTCCATGCCGGGTGTGCCAAGGGCAAGGTGTGCGCATCGAAGATCCGTGCCCCACTTGCCGCGGTAGCGGCGTGGAGAAGCGCCAAAGGGAAGTTAAGACACGCCTCCCAGCAGGGGTAAAGGACGGTCAGACAATTCGTTTGAAAGGACGTGGCGGGCCTGGTCGCAACGGCGGGCCTGCTGGAGACCTGCTGGTTGAGTTAACGGTCAGCCCAGATCGTCTCTTCGGTCGTAAGGACGACAACCTGACTGTCACAGTGCCGGTCACATTTGCTGAGGCCGCGCTTGGAGCAGACATCGATGTGCCTACCCTCGAAGGGTCACGAGTCACGCTACGAATAAAACCGGGTACGCAAACCGGAAGCAGACATCGCGTGCGCGGCAAAGGCATCGAAACGAAGAAGCACACGGGTGACTTGATCGTCACCGTCGTTGTCCAGGTGCCCGATCAACTCACCGAAGAACAGCGAGTTGCAATTGAACAACTTGGCGCGGCAACTACTGTTGACCCAAGGAGTTCACTCTGATGCCATCTTCTGAATCAACTGAGCGGTCGCACACCACCGCGGTATACGTCATTTCTGTCGCCGCCGAACTGGCTGGCATGCACCCTCAGACGCTGCGAATCTACGAGCGGCGAGGGCTGGTATTGCCAGCGCGTACGCAGGGCGGCAATCGGCGCTACAGCGACGAAGACATTGCGATCCTAAGGCGAATCTCAGAACTCACCGACGAAGGAATGAACCTCGAGGGAATCCGACGTGTGATGCACCTCGAGATCGAAAACGCGCGTCTCCGAGTAGAGCTAGAACAAGCACGAGAGATTGCTCAACATGCAATTGCTGAAGCGAGCAGGCCCCATGGTGGAGGCGATCTCGTCCCACTACGCCAGGCTGTGGTGGTCTTCGGTGAACGTCCGTCGATTCTCGATCCCGACTGATTACTCAACGCCGTCGGCGCCACCACTTCTGGCGCGACCGACTTTGCTCTGCGGGTTGTAGCGCTTCATCGGTGACGCGATGCACCGCCCACGGCCGCGGAATTGATTCGCTGAGTTGGCCTGTTGGGGTGAGCACGTCAACGGGGCGTAACCGGCCCGCTAATCCTGCCGAACCTGCCGCTGCCCCCAACGCAACAGCGACCCTCTGTGGCGCTCGGAGATCATGCGCGGGAAACGGTGGGTACGGCTCGCCAACCAGTTGAAGGTGGACATCAAGTTCGCTCGAACGCCCCTTGTTGGGCAATAGATCTCGCGCGATGCGACCGACTTCCGCGGCAAGTCTGTCGGCGGCAAGTGTTTCCCCGAGCTCGTGGAGTCCGATCCGCTGTTCAGTAGTTGTGAGCCCCGGAAACTCGCGATCGTTGGTGTCTGTCGTAACAGCCGCAATTGGTACTGAACCGTCGAAGATCGCGACCCACGAACGGCCCTCGGCAGCATCGCGTCGGGCGGCGGTGCTACTCGCGGCAAGCACGCGCTCGAGTGCCACTGGCGCGGGCTCTACTGCGACGTCGAGAAATCCGGCGCGTTCGACCAATTCTTGAACCCGCCACGCACTTGTATGGTCCCATCGCAATGCCAACATCCAGCGTCGGGCATCGGCATCGATCAGCATTGTCGAGGTGATCTTGGACGCTCCGGCGAGCTCGTGACGAATCGAGTTCAGTTCGGGTCCGCTCAGACCGGTGACATCAAGTCGCTGCATCGTTGCCCGAGTAGGAAACCAGCCCACTCGCGTGGGTAGTGCTGTCGCCCCGAGTTGGCCACCGACGCGGACCAATGCGTCAAACACGAGTGCGTGGTCTTCGAATCGGTCAACGGGGACTTCGGCAACCTGAGCAATCCGGCCTGGTTCATCGGCCGACAATCGCACCCCGCGGATCACCGTGTTGGTGACTTCGAGTCCGATTCCGTCGCCCCGTTGGCTCATGTGTGATCCACTTTTTCTGGAGGTCGGTCTCGGGCCTGCTCCGGGGCGATCGCCGCGAGTGCCGCTGTGATGTCGTCGGGTGGCTGAACGATCTGCAACTCGGATCCGTCGTCGACGCGTCGCGCTCGGCCGGGCGCGAGTTGGGTTCCGGTCGCCTCGCTTAGCCCGAGGTCCGCGTAGCTAGCGCGTTCGTCGAGCCGCATCACGAGCTGAGCGTTGATGTGTTCGGCAAGTCTGCTCGGCACATCATGGGGCTGGCGTGCGGTGGCGAGTAAACAGAAACCGAGGTCTCGACCCTGGCCAGCCAGACGTTCAATGGTGTTCCAAACGTGACCAAGAGCATTCGCTCGGGTGAGGCTGGCGCGTAGCGAACCAATGTCGTCAAGCATCAAGACGGTGGTCGCCTCAGTCGCTGCGACCTGTTGTGGGCCACCCATCTCGTCGGCGAGTTGAACTCGGCGATTGAGTTCACTATCGAGCAGGTTCATGAGCGCGACAATGCCGTCGATATCGTCTAGCGCCAGTACGACTCCGGTGTGTGGCATCAAGGCCAAGGCCGTCAGCTCACTAGAACTCGCGGCGATGCAATACAGATGAACGTCGTCAGCTGCGTGGCGTTCGGCGATGCCGAGGCCAAGGGAAGCCAGCAGCGAAGTCTTTCCGGTTCCGTCGGCGCCGTACGCGAGGAGGCCGCTACCCATTATTGGCGACCACCACGCCGGCCTCTGGGGCGGCGTGCCAGGGGCCTCGTGCATCGCGAACGGAATACCGTCACCGGGATGGCTATCAAGGAAGGTCCTCAGCGACAAGTTCTCGGGTAACGGCGCTGGAACGATGCTCGTAGGTGACGACACTGGAAGCTGCGCGGCCGCTTCGGAGATCGCGTCTCGGAGCGGGTCGAGCGCTGGCAGCGTTTCAGCATGCGGGGGTGCTGTCCGGCGGAGCCGCTGCTCCATGGCGGAAAGGCCGCGTCCGATCACGAACGGAGCCGCATCCTCCACTGCACCCCGAACATCGTGGGAAGCAATCACCAGCGGAGAAGTCTGAAACGGGAGCTGCTGCCCGGCGGTTGCTAACAATGCCGAAGCCGCGCTCGGATGGTTCAGGGTCGCCTGCTCAGCTTGGTCGGCGCCGGCAACGCTACTCACTGGTGTCTCTTCGATTGGGAGGGCAATCCTTATCGCGGTGACGTCGGTCAACGCTTCGTCAATTGCAGCGCTTGTCTGCTCAGTGGCGATCACTAGGTGCACTCCGGAGCTGGAGTCCTGATCTAACATCGCGATGAGATCGGGTAGTAACTCGGGCCGGATAGTTGCCGAATTGATTTCGTCGACAACCAGCATCAGCCTCGGTGAGCATTCGTTGTTGGCGCGTCTAGCCACTTCGGCGCGGAGGAACTTGATCGCTCGGCTCAGGTTGTACTTGTCGTGGGCGGCCACCGTTTCGACAGTGTGGGGCAGTTCGGAGCAGCCGCCGAGCGGTATCTCATCGTCAGTATCGAAGAGAACGAAGTTGAGGTCAGCGGGTGAATAGCGACTTGCTAAGCCAACTATGAGGTTCCGCAGCTGAATCCTTGCTCCGCTACCGGCAATCAGGATGTTGGTGCCCGATTCAGTGAGGTCGAGTTCGATCGGGCCGTCGTTTGAGCTGCCAACTGGTGTTGCGAACTTGAGTCCGCAGTCAGCATTGGTCCAGCGCTGGTTGATCGTCTTGGCATCGATCTCGTCGATGCCAAGCAGATCTACTAGTGACGGCGACGGCGCAACTTTTGACTCCTTCGGTGGCCCGAGGTCGGGGTCGTCGAGGGGGGCTAGGTGTCTGGCGACGCCCGCAGCTACTTCGATGGAGGCGAAGAACGGATAAGTCTGATCCATTCGGTGCCTGTCAGCTGGCCAGGAAACGGTGGCGAGGTCATTTGGTTGTTCCTGCACCAGCACTGAGCACACTGCTGGGATGTCTTCGGTGGTGCGCGCAAGCATGACAAATCGAAGCGGCAGGTTCGTCTCGTTGATCAGCGATCGCAGAGGCGATGCACGGTCGCGCCACCATTTTGCCTCGTCGACAACAATGAGTGTGAGGCCGTTCTGTGAACTTGGCGCATGGGATAGTTCGCCCGACTCGATGCCTAGCGCGGCAACCCACTGGGCAATTCCGGCTTCTGTAAACAGCAGCCGTGGTTCGACATCACCTGCTCGTGTGTGCGGGAGCCATTTCGCCCACTCCCATTCATGAATGCGGTCGGGTGCCGTGAGCACCAGAATATTCAAATCTGATGGGCCGTGAGTAACCGCAGCCTCGATTAGTAAGCCGCGGGCAAGATCGTTGGTGAATTTGGTGTGGCCGACAATGCCAATTCCTCGTTCGCTTGACAAATCGGCCACCACCGGGACCACGGGTAGTGGTCCGAGGCCGTTCATTGCTGGTCCGGTATTGACCGGCGACTCCTCATCGCGAGCCGGAGGCGCCGTCCAGCTGGCGTCGGCTAATCCCAGCGGTATGTGGAATGCGTCAATATCGCCTGGGCGTCGCTCCCATAGCCGAGGGTCGGTGTCGCGGGCGAGCTTGGCCGCCCCCGCGATGTTCGGGTGAGCGCTCCGCTGGCGGTCGCTTTCGGCGGCGTGGAGAGTGGGGTTATCGATGAGGCCATGGTCATTGCCAATCGGCTGACGGAAAGGGCGGGTAAAGGTAGTTCTGCCGGCGCCTGTGTCGGCGCTACGCCGACGTATTACACCAGCTCGGTGGTTCTGGTCGGGGTGAGCGAGCTCAAAGACGCGTCCGCTTGCATCTACAACTCCGGAACGCCAAGGAGTTTTTACATCAGTAGCTAAGACGTGCCCATTGATGCGGACTCCTGCTTCGCGCGCACACAATGAAACCGACGAGTTGGCGTCTACCAACAGCTCAAAGGTCGGGTAGTCGACGGGTGCGCTGTCGAGTTCAGATGCGCTCAGTCGCTGACCTGGGCCAATCTCATAGCGACCCGGGGAGAGTAGAGCTGACGCTCCAGCACCGCGGCCGGCGATTTGAACGAATTCAACAGCCGCCGTGTCGCCCGGATTGTTCTGGGGTTCGCTAGTAGCAATTAGTGACCCCTCAAGCAGTCCACAGTCGTTCAGCTTGGTAGTCGATGGTAGGGCCCGGTCGTCGACGAAGAGCACGGGCGGACTTGCCTCGCCCGTGACGTGATCAACGAGTTCGGCAATTGTCGCGTCGCGGAAACTGTCACCGAGAGATATTTCAGCCTCCCCGTGAGAGGTCCGTAATACGACGTTCATACCTGTAGGACACTACGAGACAATCGGCCGCCAGTAGGTGAGGCTGCCGCCGCGGGTAACAAGTCCAAACAATTTCTTGAGAGTTGGTCCCCCCGTGCCGATGCTGATATGTGTTCCTCCGCCATTCGATCTACCTTTAGGGCCCCGTGAAACTGTCAACGGTGTCCTGGCGTAAGGCGGTTGCTGCCATCGCAGCCACCGTGCTTGGCCTGCTCGCGGTCATGATAATGGCCCAGTCCGAAGGGATCGCGGCCGTAGACGCAGCGTCGTCAAGGGCTACTCATTGGTTTGTTCATCAGCCCAGCGGTCGCATCGTTCTCGTTGACGGGTACGGCGGGCGGGCGTTGGCGAGTCTCGATGCCGGAGCGCGCGGTGATGAGCTAACAGCGGTTGAGGGCGGTCCTGGTGCGTTCGTACTGAACGAAACCACAGCTGAAGCTCGGGCGATCGATTCTGCTGAATTGAGCCTCGGTCCGCCGCTTGGTTTGACGACGCTGGGCGACGGTAGAGCTGTGGCCGCAGTCGGGCAATCTGGTCTGGTCGTGGTCAACCGTGCTGATGACGAGGCCACCGTTGTCCCCGCTGGCGGGGAACCCTCCGGTTTCTCCGTAGTGACCGGCACGGCGATGGCAATTGCCCCAGACGGTGCGGTGTGGTCGCTTGTTAATGGTGATCTACTACACCGGACGCCGACCTCGAGCACAACGACCGCTCTTGGAGTTGATGACGCCGAGTTGTCATTGGTCGGCAATGAGCCACTCGTGGTCGACCGGGCGAATAGGCGCGCCCGCTTGGGTGACGGGTCGTGGCAATTGCTGCCGACCCAGGCCGACCCCAGTGAGATCATCGTTCAACAGCAAGGTCCATCCAACGAGTGCGGTTGGGTCGGGGCCAACGACGAATTGTGGTGCGTTTCAAGGAATGGCCTTGAGCAAACGGCAACTATTGACGGGCTCGACATCGACGGTTCCGATGTATTGGCAATTGCTGGTGACGCCGCCGTAGTCGTGAAGCGTGGTCCAAGTTCAATCGTGCGATTCGACTGGCGTGAAGAAGAAATCCTTGAGGATCTACCGGCGAGTGTGCCGTCGGATGCTTCCCTGCAGGTGATTGCCACCGTTGACTTGATCTGGGTCGATGATTCGGCTGGGGAGATTGTCTGGGCGATCAACCCGTGGAGCATCGAGGCGATCGACAAGAACGATCGTGGAATTCTGGTGCTGGGTGAGGAGGGTGACGTCGTCGACCCGGGAGACTCGCCGGACGCGACTACGAGTGGAGCCGACGACAGCGCCGCTAGCGAACCCGAAGTGCGCGAACCTGACGACAATGGCGTCGATGACCCACCGGTCGCTGTCGACGATCATGTTACGGCGAGGTCAGGTAGCGGCGTTCCAGTACAGGTGACCGCCAACGATTACGACCCCGATGGTGAAGCAATCGCCGTGGCATCGGTTGAACCTGCGGGCCATGGCACCGTCGATATCGGCACCGCCTCAACGGTGGTGTACACACCTGATCCTGGCTATGTCGGCCTTGATCAGTTCGACTACAAGATTGTCGACGGCAATGGGACTGAGGCGAGCGCCAGTGTGGTCCTGGAGTTGCTTGCCCCCGATTCGACGAACAAGTCTCCAGTTGGCATCGAGGACCACAGCCATACCGGCGCTGGAGTTCCGGTAATCGTTGAAGTACTGCTCAACGATGTCGACCCCGAACGGGATTCGCTTCGGATCGGGAGCTTCTCACCACCTGAAGGGGTTGGTGAAACTGTCCTCGGTGAGGTCACCGAGACAGTCGGGCCATCAGGGTTGGCGGCTCTACGTTTCGCGCCCAGCGAAGGTTTCGAAGGTACTGCGATCTTCTCCTATCACCCAGTGGATGCTCTCGACGCCGTTGGTGAGGCTGTTGAGGTTCGAGTTGAAGTTGCTCACGCTGGTGATGAGAATCGGCCCCCGGTTGCCAGGCCCGAGGCGATTCGACTGCGGCCCAACCTCACGACGTCATTGCCGGTACTTGTCAATGACGATGATCCCGACGGGGATCCACTAACGCTGTCAGTTATTGAGCCGCTCCCCGACGGGCTGAGCGTCGAAGCTGAAGGTCAACAACTCGCGGTGACGGTACGAGCGGGTGCGGCTGCGTTAGTTCCATTCGAGTATGAGATTGATGACGGCAATGGGCATCAGGTTCGCGGCTCGGTCCTAGTTGACGTAATTGATGACATCGAACCCAACCGGCCTCCAGTGGTTTCTGCCGATGCGGAGAAGGCCGTGGTCGGCAAGTCTGTTGTGATCGACGTGACGGCTAACGATGTCGACCCCGACGGTGATCCGCTTGTAGTTGTCGACGTCTCACAGCCCGATGGTGATCGCGGCGACGCGGTGGTGTTCAGCCGCAGCCAGATCCAGTTCTCTCCTTCGCCACTTGCCGATGACACCGATGAGGTAAACGCGCGTTTCACCTACACGGTGAGTGATGGTCGAGGCCACGAGGTCGTTGGTGAGATAACGGTGACTGTTCTCCCAGAAGCGCTTCCGGAGCCGCCATTCGCGCGGGATGACTCGACCTTTACCTTCGTTGATGTACCTGTCACGGTTGACGTTCTACACAACGACGGTGACCCATCGGGTGGTCGGCCATCACTTGTTGGCACACCCGGCTGTTTGTCCGGGGGTCGGGCGATCGTTACCGCAGATGGTCAGGTGCGGTTCGACCCGCCGCGTGGGTTGTCGGGAGCTTTCAGTTGTACCTACGAGGTCACCAACGATCGCGGGCTGCGTGCGGGAGCATCCATCATTGTGTCTGTTCGCGAACCCGAGTTAACAAACCAGCCGCCTGATGTTGTCGACGACACTTTGACCGTTGAAGTGGGCGAGACCGCATCTATCGACGTCACGGCCAATGACTCTGATCCCGATGGTGATGATGACGACCTTGAAGTCGTCTCATCAACCGCGCCGCTGCTCGGCGCGGCGGAGCGAAACGGCAACACGATTGTGTTTACAGCCGACCAGCTCACGGGCGTTAGCAGCATCGACTATCAGGTTGTCGACTCTGAAGGGGCTGTGTCGCTTGGTCGACTGCTGATACGGGTCATTGAGAAAGCGAATATCCCCCCAATCGCTGTGGCCGATGTCAAGACGATCTTTGGCCCTGGATCACCCCAACAGTTCGCCGTGTTGGACAACGACAGTGACCCCGACGAAACCCCCGGCGGTCTTGAGCTGGTATCAGCAAGTGTCGTGTCTGGCAACGGGACAGTTTCGGTCAGTGGAAGCATCGTCATCATCTCTCCCGACCCCGGATTTGTAGGTGAAATCGTTGCGGAATACACCATCAGCGATGGTGGCGGTCTCACCACCGATTCGCTCGTTGTGCTGAAAATCGATGAGCCTCTGAATCGGCCACCGGATGCCCGTGATGACAACACCGAAGTCGTTAACGGCGGCACGGTGACTAGCTCGATCTTGTTCAACGACGTCGATCCCGATGGCGACTCGCTGGTCGTGTCACTCGTTGGTGGGCCAGACCCTGGAATTGGGTCAGCGAGCTTGGGCATCGACCAGTCGGTGATCTTCACTGCGCTGCCGGGAGCGTCAGGGACCGCGACGATCAACTATCAAGTGAGCGATGGCGAGTTGATTGACAGCGCTGCGCTCCGAATTACGGTTCACCCCTGCTCAGAATCGACTCCGGTAGCCAGTGATGCGTTCCTTGAGACTGGTTACCAGCAGTCGATCGCAGTCGATCTGAATAGCTATGGCTTGAACGGGAATATCGTCGAAGTGGTCGGGCCAGCTGGCTTCGATGCTGGCGTCTATTCGCCACCCGCCGGAGAGAATGGAAACGTCGCGATTACTTACGCGGTTGTCAACTCGTGCCGCTTGCGGGCCTCGGGCACAGTGACGATCGATGTAAATCAGGATCCGATCGTGTCACCAAAGTCTGTGAACGTTAGTCGTGGCGGGTCGCTCGAAGTGCACGTCTCGGACCTGGCCACCGATAGCGAGCCGCTGACGATCTCGGCTAGCCCAGCCGCCCCAGCTTGGGTGACGACCGAGGCGAGCCGTCTCGTTATCTCTCCTCCTGAAGGCACCGCGGTTGGCTCCTACTCTTGGACTTCAACCGTCGTTGACCCCGGCGGCCTCACCGGTTCAGTCCCGATAACCGCGACGATCGTCAACGCTGTGCCGCTTGCGAACCCTGATTCGGTTGACGTGTCAGACGGCTCGGCGGCGTCATTCGACGTCCTCGACAACGACACCGACCCCGATGGTCCCCACAACCAGCTTCGTGTCCGCGTCGTTCCAGCAACGATCACATTCACCAATGGTGAGACTGGCACGGTCGTGATTAGCCCAAGCGGCCGCGAAATCACAATCGACCCGCAGGGTGGTCTTGGTACGGCGCAGTTCGAGTACACCATCGAAGACGATGACGGAGGAGTTTCTGCAGCGGCTTCGATATCTGTCGTCGGCCCACGACTAAACACACCACCGTTCGCGAACAATCAGAGTGTGGCAGTCGTTGCTGGCGTCGCGACGCCACTGTCGCTAGATGCGGGCGACGCCGATGGCGATCCGATCTCGGTGATCAATCTGGTCGACCCGTCGGGCGTAGTAACCAATGTCAGTGGTATGACGGCGACGATTATGGCCCCGGTTCCAGGTACCTATACCTTCACCTATCAGGTCGAAGATGCCGACGACCCTTCAGGGGTAGCAACGGTGACTATCGACGCTTCGCCACCGACCACGACGACCACCACCACCACGACAACATCTCCCCCCTGAGGGGCGGTGGTCTCAGGTTGCTACGGGTGAACGAGTACCCGATCGGAGCGACCGCAGGCTAAGCCGCCATCGCAGCCGTTGCCACAACGTTCGTTCGGTAGCCATCGAGTGGTTCAGTACGTCGAGGCAGGTTGCGGCATCCTCCACGAGCAGGTCGGGGCGTTCAGGAGCCCCAAACGTTGCCGCGCTTGAGAGTTTCGCCAGACGATGCATTTCGCGATGAGCGGAGTCGACGAACCTCTCACCGTCGGTGGCAATCTGACTGTCGGTGGTGGCGTGCCCGATGGAGAGTCCGGCATCAACGAGCGCATCGGTGGCAGTTGCCCACGATCCGCGGATCCGATCGGTGGGGTCGGTTGCTCGTCGACGACGGCGCTGCCGACGGAATTTTGCCCCCAGGATGATTGCGGCCAGTGCGACGATTGGCAACAACAGGATCCCTGCCACCGCCGCGCCACGAACGAGCACGGTTGCGACGTTCGAGAACGCACTAGTTGAGTCACTTTCGTCGGACTCATTGATTGTTTCGTTGTTTTCCGTGGCGTCTGGCGGAGGGGCGATTGGAGGCTGCGGAGCGGCCGGTGCTTGGACTTGAGGATCGGGCGGTGGAGGAGTGGCACCCGATGCCTCGACATCTGGCACCGGGTTGAATGCCAACCAACCTTCGTTGACCATGAGCACTTCGGGCCAGATTGCAGCATCTTCGGAACTGAGTTGCAGGGTCCCCTCGACAGCATCGTCGGCGGCGATAAATCCGGTCGCGACGCGCGCTTGCGCACCGAGTGATCTGGCCAGCAGAACGAACCCAGTGGCAAACTGTTCGGCGTTGCCGCGGCGAGTGTCGCGCAAGAACCGTTCGATCAGCGCGCGTTGGAGGCCCCCACCTGGGGCTCCGCTATCGAGTATGAACTCGTTCTGCATCGTCTGCTCTAACTGTGTGAGCTGCTCGAGCAGCGTGCCCTCGCCGCTCAGGGTTGTCGCAAGATCTGTGAGGCCAGAGACGTCCTCATCAATTTCGCGGGCGGCGACTATTCGATCTTTGTCGTCGGCGCTGGAGGGTGCGAGGTTTGCCGTAACAGCGATCACGTCTGCAGCACCGGGACGTTCAATGAGGCGAACCACGGTTCGATCCTGGTCGGTCTCGATGAGCGCATCGACGGCGATCGGAGCTCCAGGGAATGGGACGAGTTGTAGGTCAGCATTAAGGAATCGGATGTTGACATCGATGGATTCATTGGTGGCCACCCCGAGCGTTCTGCCGATCGGCCGGAGGGTCAGTGTCGGTGACCAACGTTGGCCGTCGTAGCTCTCTAGGGCTGCGGTTCGCCATCGAGTCGGAAGAGCATCGTCTTGGCTGCCCTCCAGGGTGTGGAGTTCTATCGGCGGGTCAAGGTCACGCAGTGCCAGTGTGGCTTCAATAGGATCGAGCAACGGGGCGCTTAGTTGTGCGGGGTCATTGCGACGAGGGTCTGCCCGCGAAGCCATCGCTACTGGGACGCTGACGAGCCCTGCGATCAGGCCTGCGATCACGAGTAGCGGCAATAGACGACGTTCCCCGCCAAGCAACATCAATCGCTCGCCCAATGACCCTTCGTTCCGCAGAGTCGCAAAAATGGCCGACGTGGCCGCGAGCGCCAGCGGCCACACCAGGTTGACACCGGCGGGTGCGCTCATCGCGACGATGGCAACGTAGGTAACGAAAAGCGGGAGCAGCGGGAGGAGGTGCCATCTACGCCGAGTTGCCAATTCCGCACTGAGCGCGGTCGCAATCGCCAG
>JAHRVJ010000309.1 GCA_019090765.1 Ilumatobacteraceae bacterium | reverse complement strand
TTAGCGGCCTTCTCGGCATTTTCAAGCATCCGGCCGATCGCGATGACGCAGGTTCCATTGCCGCTGGCCGCCCGGCGCGCCTTGACCCCCGAGCCCACCTCGTGCTCGCTGACGATGCGTGCTGCGCCACGCGGATAACGAATGGCGATTGGACCTGACTCGACCAAGTCGGTCGCGTCGTGGAGCATCTGGGCAAGCTCCTGAGCGCTCGAGGGGACGAGCAGGGTCATCCCCGGAACCTTCGACAGCAGGGCCATGTCGTAGACGCCGTGATGGCTGGGGCCGTCGGGGCCGGTGACGCCAGCACGATCGATACAAAAGATCACCGGCAGCCGGTGGAGTGCAACGTCGTAGACGATTTGATCCCAAGCACGGTTGAGGAATGTCGAGTAGATGGCCACGACCGGGCGAAGACCGCCCATCGCCATTCCGGCAGCACCAGTAACTGCATGCTGTTCAGCGATGCCCACGTCAAAAAAGCGGTCGGGGAAGCGTTCTTGGAATGGGATCAGCCCCGTCGGGCCGGGCATCGCCGCGGTGACAGCGACGATGCGCTGATCGGACTCGCCTTCTTTGACAATTGCTTCGGCAAAAGCCTGCGTATAGCCAGTAGCGACTGCCTTCGGGGGACCCACCAAGGGGTCGAAGACAGGGGCGTCGTGGAGGTGCTTCTCATCGTCGTCTTCAGCGGGTGAGTAGCCACGACCCTTTTGGGTGAGAACGTGGACAAGAATCGGACCCTCGTTGGAAAGCGCGATTGCATTCTCGAACGCGTTCTCCAACTCCTCGATGTTGTGTCCATCGAACGGTCCGACGTAGCGGACACCTAACGCTTCAAAGAACGAAGGCGGCTGGAGAAACTCACGTACGCCAGCTTTGAACGCGTCCATCGCCGAGCCGGCCTGTTGGCCGACAACTGGTAGATGTTGCAGGAACTCTTCGAGGCGTCTTTGACGCCGAACGTATACCGGGTTTAGTCGGATATCGGTAAGCGCGTGCGAAAGGCGACCAGTAACGCGATCGCTGACAGAAGGATGATTCGCCTGTTCGTCGCGTCCTTGAGTGTTGGCCGACAGATTGGAAACAGTCGGCGCATACGAACGGCCATTGTCGTTGAGCACGACAATCACGTTCTTGGCGCCGTGACCGATGTTGTTGATGGCCTCGTAGGCCATGCCCCCGGTCATTGAGCCGTCGCCGAGCACGGCAACGATGTGTCGGTGATCGTCGAATCCGGCGTCGCGCGCGACCGCCATTCCGTAGGCATAGGAGAGAATTGTTGAGGCGTGACTGTTCTCGACGTAGTCGTGCTCAGATTCTTCACGGCTCGGATAGCCCGACAGGCCCTGCTGCTGACGAAGATGCTCGAACTGGGCCTGACGGCCGGTGACGATCTTGTGTACATAAGCCTGATGGCCTGTGTCCCACAAGATGGCGTCGGTCGGCGATTCGAAGACGCGGTGTAGTGCCAGCGTGAGTTCGACGGCGCCGAGATTCGACCCGAGGTGACCGCCGGTCTCGGACACAGCAGAAACAATGAAGTCGCGGACTTCGCCAGCGAGGTCATCGAGTTCCTCGTAGGACAGGTCTCGCAGATCAGCTGGCTCGCTGATGCGCTCGAGATACATACGGTCTGGACGCTACCCCTTCCGCCCGGCCCGGACGCACCGGGACGCAGCACGTATAGTCCTGGCATGACGCTTCCCACCGGATCCCAGTTCGACCTCAGCGGTCAGGTCGCCCTCGTTACGGGCGGTAACGGCGGTATCGGACTTGGCATGGCATCGGCTCTGGCGGCCCACGGCTCCGGCGTCGCGATTTGGGGAACGAACCCCGCCAAGAATGATGCTGCCATCGAGGAACTCAGCCAGCATGATGTTGAGCTGTTGTCGATTGTCTGCGATGTCGGCGACGAAGGTGCCGTCGACCAGGCAATGGACGACACCATCAGCGAACTTGGCCGAGTGGACTCGGTGTTTGTCAACGCTGGCGTTGGAAGCCATGCTCGCAGCTTTGTGGAAATGAGTACCGAGGAATGGCGTCGGGTGATGCGGGTGAACCTGGATGGGGCGTTCTTCACGTCGCGGGCCGCGGCGCGGCATATGGTGAAGCGCAGCGACGAAGGCGACGAATCTGGTGGATCGATCGTGTTCACGTCGTCGGGGTCAGCGTTCTATGGCCAGCAGTCGGGCCAGAACTATGGCGCCTCGAAGGCCGGGGTCAATGCGATGATGAAAGCAATCGCAGTTCAGCACGCCCGCCACGGAGTGCGCTGCAACTCAATCTTGCCGGGTTGGGTGGAGAGTGACATGACGGCACCAGCGTTTGGTTGGGACCGTTTCGTCGACAGCGTTCTGCCGCGTGTGCCGATGCGTCGCTGGGGTACGCCAGAGGAGTTTGGTGGCATTGCGGTGTACCTGGCTAGCCGAGCGTCGAGCTATCACACCGGCGACATCATCACTATCGATGGTGGCTACCACTCATTCTGAATACTGCCAGCGTCAGCCGGGTGGTCCTGCAAGCACTCGTTCACGATGCTGCTCAAATGCAATGTCGGGGTCGTCGAGCGTTTCGATCCACCAAGTCATGCCAGCGTCGCTTAGGCGACCTATTTTGTCGAGCGTGGCCGGATCGTTGGGCGATGGACTGTCGCCGGTGAAACAGGCATCGAAGTCCGGTCCCAAGTCTGCAGCCCCGGCGCGCTCGCGATAGTCGCTGACGGCAGCAACACAGGCGGCGAATTCATCGACTGAGAGATAGCCGCCCGCCTTTGCGATTGGCCATACCCCGTCGAACCGGGCGGCCCGACGGAACGGTGCTGTTCCCGGCCATCCACCCGCCACCCAAATCGGCACTCGGCCATGCGCCGGTCGCGGCAGGAACTGCACCCCTTGAGCGACAACATGTTCACCGCCGTAGGTGACCTCCTCACCCGACCACAGACGTTCGAGTAATTCGAGTGATTCGTCGAGGATCCGCGCTCGCCGTCGCGGGTCTGCCGATTCGCCGAACCGAGTGAACTCATCGTCGGGTGCTCCGAGACCAACCCCCAGCCGCAGCCGCCCGCCCGACAATAGGTCGAGTGTGGCGGTCTCGCGAGCGACGACCGATGTTCGTCGTCTGGCTAGCGGGGTAACCATTGGCCCGATAATCAGTCGTTCTGTTGCGATGGCCACCGCGGCGAGAGTTACCCACGGGTCGATCATTGGCTGCCACGGGTGTCGCCGAATCACGTGATCCCAAATGAAGAAGCCGTCCCAACCAGCGGCTTCGGCCTCTTGGGCGAGGGTTGCAATACGTCGGGGGTCGGCGAAGTCGCCGCCGTTGGGAACTCCAAGAGCAAACGTGGTTCCTGAACTAGGCATCGGCTGCTCCTCGACATTCAGGCTCACTGTGGTTCGCGGCATCGGGCCGCGACTCTGATTTTCGGTAGGTGCTGACATGGCGTCCATGCTGTTCGTCGTAGGTCGTGCGGGCCATGTCGTCCCATCGGGATTCAAGGGTCAGCCCGGCCGCGGTTGCCATGCTGTCGAGTTGGTCGGGGGAAGCCCACCTGATTGACCACGGTCGCAACCGGACTCCGC
>JAHRVJ010000308.1 GCA_019090765.1 Ilumatobacteraceae bacterium | reverse complement strand
GGGTCCTACCGAATTGAGATGCGATCTAATCTGTGGGCCGCAGTCGCCCGCGTTTCGGCAGATTCCCGGCAACCTAGAGGAATGGCTTCTCGACCGCTCGCAACGCTGGCGCGTGTTACCGCTTGGATTGCCCGAGGGGCTTGGCTGCTGGTCGCGCTGATCGGCGGAGAAACAATTGAGGCCGCGGTTGATGGCCGCAGTTCCAACATCAGCTGGATCGCTGCGATTGGAGGTTGGGCCGTCTGGGCTGTGGTCGCGGTGGCGCTGACCATTCCATCGGTCCCTGCCCTCACAGCGGCCCGTGTCGGCACGCCATTGGCGCTGGTGGCGACTCTTGTCGCCGGAATCGCCGGCACGCCTTCGGCCGATCTGGTATTTCTGAGTATCCCCGCGTTCGTCGCCCTAGTTGCGGTGTTCACCGCCGACTTCGGCCGACAGTTCGTCCAGGCCTCTGCCTATGGAGACGAGGAGCGATTCCCGCTACACGCTCCTGCGGCAGCTGGCACGGCGGCTGTCTTGGCATGGCTGGTTTGGGTGACTCTGCTGTTTTCTGGACCGCTCCTGCTCGGTTCCAGGTCATGGGTTACCGGAGCCATCGCGAGCCTGTTGGCCCTTGCCGGAACGATCTTCTTCGCGCCGCGCTGGAATCAGCTGTCACGGCGCTGGTTTGTTCTGGTGCCAGCAGGCATCGTGCTTCATGATCCAGTCGTAATGGCCGACACGGTGGCGCTGCGCACCGCTGATGTAGCCGGATTACGGCTGGCGCCCGCCGACACAGAAGCGGCCGACTTGACTGGCCCGGCCAGTGGCTATGCGATCGAGATTACGACAACGAAATCGGTGACGGCTGTTTTCGCTTTCACTCCGAGCGAGCCAGACGGTCGAGCGATTCATCTAACGGCGATGCTGGTCGCGCCGAGCCGGCCGGGTCAGGTTCTGGCGGCCGCCGGTGCCCGCGGTCTGCCTGTTGGCTGACCAGCGCTAGCGGCCGATCCCGCCGCCGAGCACCGCTGTGTTAGTGGGGTCGTAGAACACGATGCTCTGGCCGGGCGCAATGCGCCGCTCCGGCGCGTCCCACACAACGCGGATCAGACCGCTATCGATGATCGCCGAATCGGGACCATCGGGATCTACATGATCTGGCGCGATTGTCGCCGCGCGAGGTACACCGTGAGCGCTGCACTGCACGAGCACCCGACCCGCTACCGGCTGACCAACCCACGTAACGCCACCTACCGATAGGCCGGAGTCGGCAAGCGCCTCTTCGGCGCCAACCGTAACGATCTTGGATTCGATATCGACATCCACGACATATCGCTTGGGTCCGCCACCAGGCAGACCGAGACCCTTTCGTTGTCCGACAGTGACCACCTCGACAGAGGCGACATCGCCGACCCTGCGACCTTCGAGATCGACAACCTTGGCCGGATTGAGCTTGATTCGGTCGCCTAGGAACCGCTCTCTCCCCTCCGAGGACGTGATGAAGCACACATCTTGACTATCGGGCTTGTCGGCTGTGCGTAGCCCGATCTCACCGGCCAACTCGCGCACCGCCGACTTTTGCATGCCACCAACAGGAAACACCGTGTGGGCCAACTGTGATTGGTTAAGCATGTGCAGGACGTAACTCTGATCTTTGTCGGGATCGGCCCCGCGCTGCAGCGCCAGTTGGCCCTCTTGCGTTCTGACAACACGCGCGTGATGTCCGGTCGCAACGGCATCGAATCCGAGAAGGTCGGCACGCTCAGCAAGCCGGGCGAACTTGACTGAACGATTGCACTCGATACAGGGATTGGGTGTCACGCCCCGAGCGTGCGCTTCGACGTACGGGTCCACGACATGTTCGTTGAAGTCATCCCCGAAGTTGAACACGAGATGGTCGATGTCGAGTTGCTGCGCCACCCGCCTGGCGTCATCGACATCAGAAACCGAGCAACAGCCGGAGTCGCTATCGCCACCCCATAGCTTCATCGTCACGCCAACGACTTCGTGGCCGTCTCGCTTCAGCAGCAAAGCGGCAACTGACGAATCGACTCCGCCACTCATCGCACACATCACCTTCATCGCGAGCGCAGCCTTCTGACGGCTGGCACGATCACTTCGATCGCGCGGCCAATATCGGCCTCGGTTGTTGGGTAGCCGAGCGACATCCGTAGGGCACCAACCGCGAGGTCGCGCTGAATACCCATGGCAGCCAATACGTGGGAAGGCTCCATCGCTCCGCTCGCGCAGGCCGATGCCGCCGACGCCGCAATATTGCCTTCGTCGAGCAAGTAGAGCAACGCTTCGGACTCGACCCCCGCAATGCAAACGTGGGCCGATCCAGCGACCTTGCGATCCGGGGCAACCGTCTCAATAACACCGTCAAGCTGACTCTGCAGACCCAATACCAGTGCCTCACTCAAGGGTCGAAGACGAAGCGCCTCAGCATCGCGTTCACGGTCGGAGCATTCCAACGCCACTGCTGCAGCAACGATGCCGGCCGTGTTCTGAGTTCCGCTCCTCCGCTCGCGTTCTTGGCCGCCGCCGATGATCAGCGGGTCGATCTGCGGGCCACCTCGCTCGACAAGGATGCCGACCCCCTTGAGGCCGCCAAACTTGTGAGCGCTAAGCGACATCAGATCAACAAGCGGAGTGACCTGTCGAAGGTCTAGCCAGCAGGCTGCCTGCACCGCATCGGTGTGCAGCAGAGCACTCGGCGAGTGACGGCGAACGACTTTGGCGACCGCGGCGAGGTCGGTGATGGAGCCAACCTCATTGTTGACCGCCATCACACTGACAATCGCAACGTCGGGCTCAGAGGCGAGAACATCCGCCAACTCGTCGAGCTCAACAGTGCCCGCAACATCAACGCCAACGACCCGACCGCCCAAATGTTCAACTACCTCAAGTACCGCAGGGTGTTCGGCGCCCGAGCAGACCGCATGACCGCCACGCCTAGAGACCGCTCCGGCAATCGCCATGTTGTCGCTTTCGGTGCCGCAGCCCGTGAATACAACTTCGCCGGGTTGGCAACCGAGCACCGATGCGACGCCGTCGCGCGCCTCATCAATCGCTTGACGCGCGCGGCGGGCGAATCGGTGCGATCCAGAGGGGTTCGCATACTGCTCCGCGAGGTACGGCATCATTGCCTCGATCGCCTCAGGCCGCATTGGAGTAGACGCGGCATGATCGAGATAGGTGATCGCCGTATCGCTCACCAAGCCAGGCTACCGCTGGGCGGCCTTCAGGTCGGAGGCCGAGCCGACGTATCCTCCAGCCGATGCGGGGTTACAACAGCGATTCTTACGGCGATGGATTCGCGGACGTGTACGACGACTGGTACAGCAATGTCACCGATGTAGATGCGACTGTCGCGAGGATGGTCGAGTTGGTGTGTGCTGGCGGCAGAGTGCTCGAGTTGGGCGTGGGCACCGGACGTCTCGCGGTACCGATGGCCCAAGCTGGCCTTACTGTGACCGGCGTTGACAGCAGCGCCGCGATGCTTGAACAGTTGACACGACGCGATCCAGCTAACACCGTCGTTGCCGTCCACGGAGACATGGTCGATGATCTCCCGCCGGGTCCTTTCGATGCGGCGTTGGTGGCCTACAACACGATCTTCAATCTCCCCGACGAAGCACGCCAGCGAGAGTTCTTCGAGGTCGTGGCGCAGCGCCTGCGACCCGGCGGCGCTTTCGTTGTTGAGGCCGACGTGCCCGACACTTCGAACGGGCAGGGGTCGGTCGTGGCCCTACGGTCGATGACCGTTAATCAAGTGGTGCTCTCGGTCTCAGAGCAGTGGCCCGACGAACAACGCGCCAGTGGGCAGTTCATCCAACTCTCCGAGGAGGGCGGAGTCCGGTTGCGACCGTGGTCAATCAGGTGGGCTTCCCCCGACCAACTCGACAGCATGGCAACCGCGGCCGGGCTGACCCTTGAATC
>JAHRVJ010000307.1 GCA_019090765.1 Ilumatobacteraceae bacterium | reverse complement strand
TGGGGCAGGCAATCGGGTCGCTACGCGATGAGGGTGTGCTGATCCTTGGCAGCGGATTGAGTTATCACAATATGTCGGCATTCGGGTCTGGCCGATCCGGGCAAGATTCGCTCGACTTCGATACTTGGCTGACGCGCGCGTGTACTGCTCCTCCCGCGGAACGCGGCAAGCAACTGGCTCGTTGGAGTGAGGCACCAGCGGCACGCGCCGCGCATCCTCGGGAAGAGCACCTGCTGCCGCTAATGGTGATTGCCGGTGCGGCGAGCGAAGAGTCCGGTGCAAGGGTCTTCGCTGATGACGTAATGGGTGCTCGCGTGTCGGCCTACGCCTTCGGCGACACCACCGATTCGACAAAGGAGTAGTAGAGCCATGGGAATCATCTCGGTTGGTGATCAGGTCCCAGATCTGGAACTAGCGCGTCCTGATGGGTCGATGACCACGATCGGTGCCGACGTCGACCAATATCTGATCATTCAGATATTGCGTTACTACGGTTGAATGCCGTGCCTTGATCTGCTCGCGCAGTTGCGTGAGCATCACGAATCCTTGGGTGCGCTAGGTGCAAGTGTGATAGCCGTCGGTGGCGCCGCTGACTATCAGGCCCAACACCTGCAAGACGATGGGGTTCCTTTTCCTTTGCTACTTGACCCAAACGGAGAGTTGCGGAATGCGCTTGGTGTCGACACGAAGCTGTCCAAGCGCGAGATGATGAGCTGGACCTCGGCCAAGAACTATGTATCGGTGATTGGTCGCCGGCGCCAGGGCAAGGTCAGCCGCACCCACGCCGAAGACCGCCCTGCTGTTGTCATTCTCGACGACCAGCTGAAGATGGTCTGGAGCCATGTAGGAACTGCACTTGGCGACTACCCGACAATCGATGAAATCAAAACTGCGATCACCGCAGAAGTGAAGCCATGACAGAGTTCGACTACCGCCTCGATGTAAACCGGCGAGCCGACCATTTGCTGGTGCTACTGCACGGATATGGCGCCACTCAGCACGACATCGCCCCTGTTGCTCAGCATGTAGATCCGATTGGACGGTTCAGTGCGCTCAGCCCGCGTGGACCAATCGAGGTGGCCGGTGGGGGTGCCAGCTGGTATGACTTCGATGCCTCCTGGACTGCCGACCCGGCCTCATTCGCAGCCGTACTCGAAGCGCTCGACGCCTTCGTTGGTTCGGTCGCATCAAGGCTGTCGATCGAACGCAAGAACGTGGTCGTTGGTGGCTTTTCGCAGGGTGCCGGACTGGCCGCGTGGCTGGCATACGACACACCGCAAGAGTCTCGGCCAGCCGGCTTGTGGTGTTGTGGCACGATCATCGATGTCGACAATCAGGCGCTCGACCTCACCGCCGCCCAGGGTTCGCGCGCGTTGATCCTCGCCGGTCGCAGCGACCCCAATGTTCCGTTGGAGCGCAGCCGGGCCCAAGCGAGTCGACTCGAAGAAGCCAGCGTTGACGTAACGATGAGCGAACACGACGGTGGTCACGGCTTGAGTGCCCCGATGCTCGCCGACATGACCAACTGGCTAACCACCATCCCGTAGCACCGATGAGAGTTAGCGCGAGGGGGTCGCGCGGAAACTCATCGAAGATCCGGGTCAACCCTCTCCGATGAGAGTTCGCGCGAGGGGGTCGCGCGGAAACTCATCGGTGGGGTTGGGGATAGCCCTACCTTGGATCCGCCGGGCTGCTCCATCGCCAACCAGGTTCGGCTTGGTCATGATCGATGAATGGAATTCACTTGGCCCATCTCCCCCTCTGGCTCGGCTTACCGCCCTTTGGTTCAAGCGACGGACCTCACTCGTCGCTGGGGCAAGGGGACGGCCTCGCACTTGGGCGTCGACAACGTTGAGCTCAGTATCGGGCAAGGGGAACTAGCGGCGATCGTTGGCCCGTCGGGGTCCGGCAAATCCACGCTCGGATCCCTCATTGCTGGCCTCGACCAGCCGACTGCGGGATCGCTCGTTGTCGCAGGAACCAGAATCGATCAGTTATCCAACGACCGTTTGGCCCGTTGGCGCGGCAGCAATGTCGGCATTGTCTTGCAGAACTTCCACCTGCTGCCAACCCTTACAGCGGCAGAGAACATCGAACTCGCGCTCAAGCTGTCGGAATCTCGCGTCAGCCGTCGCGAGCGGCGAAACCGCAGTGGAGAAGCCCTCGCGTCGGTTGGCCTTTCCGACAAGGCGAAGCGACTCCCCACGCAACTGAGCGGGGGTGAGCAGCAGCGCGTGGCGGTTGCGCGGGCGATGGTCACGATGCCACGCTTGATTGTCGCCGACGAACCGACAGGCAGTCTCGATCAGGAATCTGGACACATCGTGTTCGATCTTCTGGCGGGGGCGGTCGCCAACGGAACGACCGTGTTGCTGATTACCCACGACCACGAACTAGCCGGACAAGCCGATCGTGTCATCAGGATGCTTGATGGCCGAATCGGCGATCCAAGCGCCGGTGATATACCCGGTCAGCAATCGAGCGACGTGCTCGGCCACCGAGACGAACCGAACCAGAGTGCAGACGAACTTGTTTCACCGGGGCGTCACCGATGAGCCAGGTATTCGGCGAGATTCGGCGTGCTCCGGCCAGGATTATCGTCAGCGTGTTCGCCCTTGCGCTCGCGATCGGAGCAATTGGGGTGTTCGCAATCCCAACCGTGGCGGCCAGTTCGTTACGCGATGCAGCACATCGCGACCAGCTTGCCCAAGTGGTGATGAGCACCACCGATACTGGGGATGTCGACATCCCGGCGCTGCTCACACCGATCGAGAACGTCGAACTAGCCGAGATCCAAGTGCTAACCCATGTCGCGGTCGGCAATGGTGACACTCCCGAGCTGAGCCCGCCGATCCAAGTTGTTGGCGTCGAGATTGGGCAGCAGCAGATCGATATCGTTCATGCTGACAAGGGCCGGCTTCCCGAACGAGCAGATGAAGTGCTGGTTTCCGACGGTGTCGCTGACATCGGCGCCACGATTGCCGCAGTGGGCCACGGTGATACCACGACCGAACTAACTGTTGTCGGTGTCGGTGGTACCAGTGCCTGGTCGGGCGAAGATGTGCTGTTCACGACTCTCGATACCGCCGCCGGCATGGCTGGCCTAGAGGGAGCAAACCGCGTCGTTGTTGTTGTGACCCATGAGACAAATCAGGCTGACCTCAGCGCAACCGCGGAAGCAACAGCTGATCTGTTCTCTGATGAGGGCATCGCGTTGACCTTGCTACCGGAGATAGTCCCCAACGGTGAACATCCGATCGAAACAGATATCGAGGAAGTGAGCACCCTCATTGGCTTGCTCGGGATAGTCGCGGGCATCGTGGCGATCGTCCTCCTCGGCTCGACCACCAACACGCTCATTACCGAACGCACGCGGGAGGCCGCGGTGATGCGCATGCTTGGGGCTCGTCGGAGGAAGTTGCGGCGGCGTCTGCGACGCTTGGCCGTGGGGATCGCGGTTGCGGCTGCCGTCATCGGTGTCCCGCTTGGAATCCTGATCTCAAATGTCATTGCCCGGATGGTGCTTCAGGAATTCGTCGGTATTACCCCGGGTCTCGCGGTTTCGCTGCCGGTCGTTGTTGGCAGTGTCGCATTTGCAGTTGTCGGCGCCCGGTTGGTTGCCTCCCGAGCAGCGCGCAGGGTCACCAATGTTCCGCTTGCGTCCGCGCTTCGCGACCGTGACGGTAGCCCTTTCGGCCGTCGATTCGGAGAGCGGTTGGCGGCCGGTATTCCGATAGGAAGCCTGCTCAATCGCACTTCCATCAGGAACGTAGTTCACCGGCGCTCCCGTTCGTTGGCGATCGTTGGCCAAGTCACAATTGCAGTGGCATCGTTGATGATCGTTACTTCGTTTGCCACCACGATCAACGACTTCAACGTTTCTGAGCTTGAGGCATGGAACTGGCAGTCGAAGACGACAGTTGCGGGCGAGGGGCTTGATATCGATGCGGAGTTGGCTGATACCGACCCCCGGTCCGAAGCAGGAATCGATGTGATCGGTGAGCTCGGTGAATGGGAAATCGAAGTTTATGGCCTGCCGGCAGACACCCTGATGATCAATCGGACCCTCGACCAGGGGGTGTGGATTGAGCAGCCCAATGATGCGGTCGTATCGAGAGGCTTTGCTGAGCGACTCGACATTTCTGTCGGGGATGACATCGAGGTTCTACTCGCTTCGGGCCCCGCGATCTACCAGGTGACCGGTCTTCATCCGGATCCACTTCGGTCCGTATTCGTTGGCGTAGAAACACTCTCCACCGAGCTTGGGGCATCAGGACGTAGGAATGTCATCTACTCACTAGACAACGAGACCAGTGTCGAACTGGCAGGTCTGACCGCAGTCGTCCACTACGACGCAGTTTCCGAGGATGAGACCGCTCGACGAGCGATCATGCTGATCTTTGGAGCGATTGGTTTTGTTGTCGTCGCGGTGACGGGGCTTGCGATTGCTTCTGGTCTCGCTGTGAATGTCTACGAGCGACGCCACGAGTTCGCTGCGCTCGAAGCCATCGGCGGTCGGCGGCGTGATATCTACCGCGTGGTCAGCGCTGAGCTTGCTCCCCTCGCCATGCTCGGAATCGGTCTAGGCCTGGCGTTCGGATACATTGGGTCATGGGCGATCGTCGATTCCTTCGAAGCCGGCGATGCCGTCGAGATCAACCTGGCCTTCGCGACGGGGGCGATTCCTGCGGTAGTGGCTGTGGTGGTGCTTGGCTCACTCGCGATAGCTGGACTAATGGTTCGTCGAGTGACCAGCCAGCCGGTAGCGGAAATGCTGCGGACCGCGGCATGAGTGGACAGCAGGTCACGGAGGACGGTGATTTGACTTCGCTGGCTTGGCAGCCTCCGGAGCAGTGTCACAATGGAGCTGTGACAGTGGAACTTGAGGAGGCTCGCTGGCCGTTCAGTTCCGCGCGCGGTGCTATCGACTGGTGGTATCGGCCAGTTGTTGAAGCCAGGACTTGGGTGGCGTTTGGCTACCTGACCGTGGGAGCGGTCTGGGGACCACTGATGTTCGTGGTGGTGATCACGGTGCTAGTGATCATGCTGCCGCTGATCTTGATTGTTGTGGGTCTGGTGTTGGTCGGGCCTGCTCTCGCCCTGATCGCTGCGGTTGTCGGGGTTGAACGTCAGCGAGCCTCATGGGTCGGTTCGTCGATCCCTCCTCGACGGGGCGGTGTGGCAATGAGCGACGGTGCTGTTGGCGATCCCGGTATTCCTTTCTCGAGTTCCGCTCGCGCCGCGGGATCGAACCGCTCCTGGCTGCGCGGGGTGACCTCCCGGCTTGGCGACTCGCAACTCTGGCGCGAGGTGGCGTTCTGTGCAGCCTTTCTGGTTGCCGCTCCGGTGTTGCTGGCTATCGGGATAATTCCATGGGTCGTCGTCGCCCGGGTCATTCTCGGGTACAGCCTCGACCCAGGTTCGCTTGAGTTCATTGGCCTCCTTGTTGCGGTAGCTCTCGCTGGCGCCGCGCCGCGCATCATGATTCTCGTCGCGGACGTGGAGCGGTCCTTCGTCGCGTGGTTCCTTGGCCCAGCGGAAAGTGCTGAGTTGCAAGAGCGGGTCGATCAGCTTTCAGCGCAGCGCGAGCAGATTCTTGAAGCTGTTGCCAGCGAACGCCGGCGCATCGAACGAAATCTTCACGATGGCGTACAGCAGCAACTGGTCGCGCTCGGTATCGACATCGGACGAGCGGCTGCGCGGATCGAATCCGATCCGGACGGAGCGAGGGTGCTGCTCGACGACGCTCGCGAAAAGGTCCGCGGATCAATCGGTGAGCTACGGGTTATCGGGCGCGGGTTGCACCCTGCAGTGTTAGAGGACCGCGGGCTCGACGCGGCACTCTCCTCTGTCGTCGCCAATTCGTCGATCCCGATCTCGGTTGAGGTCACAGTGGACCGCCCTCTTCCCGATGATGCTGCCGCCACGGCTTACTACGTCGTCAACGAGGCGGTGGCCAACATTCTCAAGCACGCCAAGGCGAGGGTCGGATCAGTCCGCGTTGACGATGATCCAGTCGTTGCTGACGCGATCCGTATCACCGTCCACGATGATGGTCGCGGCGGGGCCGAGCTAAGGGGTGGAAGCGGTCTCTCTGGCACTCGTGCACGGATTGAAGCTGTTGATGGACGATTCACGATCGATTCCCCGATTGGCGGGCCGACATCACTGGTGGCTGTGATCCCGATCGGTGACTCGTCAGTAGCTTCACCATGAGTGAGCAAGTACATCTCACTGCTGTTGTTGCCGACGACTCGGTTCTCCTGCGCGATGGAGTCGTGCGGCTGCTGGAGGATGCGGGCATCGATGTTGTAGCCGCGGTGGGAGACGGAGACGAACTGCTTGCTGCGGTACACAATCACCGTCCAAAGATTGCGCTTGTTGACGTGCGCATGCCCCCGACCCACACTGATGAAGGCATTCGCTCTGCCCTCGAGATTCGGCGCGACTATCCAGAGGTGGCCGTCCTGGTGCTATCGCAGTACGTCGAGGAGCGTTACGCCGCCGACCTGTTGAGCCGAGACACCGCTGGTGTTGGCTACCTGCTCAAGGATCGAGTAGTCGATGTCGAAGACTTCGTCGACGCGGTGAGGCGCGTTGCCGAGGGCGGCAGCGCCGTAGACGCCGAGGTCGTCCGGCAGTTGCTCGGTCGTACCAGCCGTATCTCGGAGATTGACCGTCTCACACCGCGCGAACGAGAGGTGCTCGAACTGATGGCTGAAGGTTTGTCGAACTCCGGAATTGCTGAGCAACTGATCGTGTCAGTTGGTGCTGTTGAAAAGCACATCTCGAATGTCTTCACAAAACTTGATCTGGAACAGGAGCAGTTCTCGCACCGCCGGGTGCTGGCCGTGCTCACGTACCTCAACGACCGCGACTAGCCGGGGGATGAAGGTTGGATTGCCCCGAACGGTGCGATAATCCCCGAATGTCCAGAACTGTGCAAGCAGCAGTCGCCCTAGTGCTCGGATTTCTGGTGTTACTTGCTGGGCCCTTGGCTGTCTCGGCGCATACGGGCATCGAGTCGTCTGTGCCAGCCAACGGGTCTTCTGTTGAAGGACCGCTTGGGGATGTCATCCTCACCTTCACTGGGACGCCCACTGCCATCGACGACGGCATCCTCGTGGCAGATGCGGCGGGAACGCTCTACGCGCCGATTGAGATCACCCAAGATGGTCTTCAGATCACGGCGCACTTCGACCCTCCGTTGGGTGAAGGCAGCTATGCGCTCGCTTGGACCGTTCGCTCCGACGACACCCACACCATCGATGGTGAGTTGTTCTTTGCGGTGACCCTTCCAGTACCGACAACCAGTCTGTTGCCGTCGATAACGGTCCCGACAACAGTTGAGCAGGTGGTGTCCACTCTGGCTCCGGAAACCACCGTGCCTCCGACACCTGAAACCGAGGAGTCTCCAGCGACCAGCACGGCGGACGCGATCGCTGTTCCTCCGGTGGTGCCCGATCTCGACGGATCCTCCGATGGCGAAGACGTAAGTCAGATGGGCCGTTTACTCCTCTTTCCATCGGCTGTGGTAGCGGTGGGAATTCTTGGGTTTGCGGCCTTGGCCTTTGCTGGCCGACGCGAGGAACTCGGCACGCTGATTCGGCTCGTGCGTTGGCTCGGCGTCGGTGTCGTTCTTGGTGCACTCACCGAAGTGGTAGGGCTCAACACACTATTTGGCGACTTCGACCAACTTCTCGACGAAACGGCAGGCCGGGCCGCCATCTCGAGGTTGATCGGCGGGGTGCTGCTCGTAGTCGGTTTCGTCTCCATCGAATCGTCGCAAGATCGCGCCAGCCGCCATGACCCAGAGGCTCTGTCGGCAGCCGTGGTCGATGATGCAGCAATCTTCCAGTTGGCCTCCGGTGAAGGTGGTCAACGATGGCACCCCGGTGGACTTGATTGGGTCGGAGTCGTTGGCGCTGCAGTATTGGTGATGTCGTTCGCATTCGATGGCCACACGTTGAGTGAGGGCCCACGTCTACTGCACGGGTTGGTGAGCATGATCCACGCTGTTTCCGTTTCGGTTTGGGCGGGAGGTGTGGTCGCTCTCGCTGTGGTCCTGTGGCGACGGAACCACGATGGCGTCCGGCCCCACGCGCTAGAGATGGTTCTCCGATTCTCGGTGATTGCGATGTTCTCACTTCTGGCTGCGGGGGCCGCCGGCGTCGTGATGGCGCTGCTCGTCGACAGTGACGTGGGGTCGTACCTTTCGACCGAGTGGGGACAGTTGCTGCTAATAAAGTTGGCCTTCGTTGCAGTGGCCACCGCGCTTGGTGCATACAACCATTTCTCCCTGTTGCCAGCGTTGAAAGCCGATCCACAGAGTTCAGCTGTGGTTGCGAAAGCAAGATTCGCCGCCACGATCGAGGCAGGAGTGCTTGTCGCCGCAGCAGTCGTAAGTGCGTTGCTTGTAGCAGCGTCAACTCTCTAACGAACGAACCTCTCCGATGAGAGTTCGCGCGAGGGGGTCGCGCTGAAACTCATCGGAGAGGGTTGTGGCGGTTAGCTTGAGCCGACTTCCAGTTCGTACCCCGCGGCGCGGGCGACCGCTACGAGTCGCTTGGACTGCTCCTTGCTGCGGACCTCGAACGTTGCGTGAATCCCGGTTTCGCGGACCTGCAGGTCGAGTCCCTCACGGACATGATGGACTTCGATGAGGTCAGCGCCGCCCTCGGCGAATACCGCCAGCAACTTCGCGAGCGCACCCGGACGATCGTCTATGCGGGCCGAGATCGCGAGCCGGCGGCCGGCATCGTTTTCATGCCGCCGAATCAACCCCGGCACGACCCCTAGGTCAACATTGCCACCTGAGAGAACGAGACAGGTGACGCCATGCTGGCTCGGGGTGACGGCTCCGGAGAGGAGCGCAGCAACGCCAACCGCTCCGGCGCCCTCGACGTACAGCTTCGACGCACCCATCAGGAACACCATTGCGTCGGCGATTGCGTTCTCGTCGACCGTGACGATCTCATCGACCCACATCTCCACCAACGGGCCCGTGATCTTCCCTGGGTACTTGACGGCGATTCCGTCGGCCAGGGTTAACACGGGTCCGTCGGGTACTTGCGCGCCGCAGTATGGCGCGCACACGGCTGCCTGTACGCCGATGACCCTCACGTTTGGGAGCAGGGTCTTGACCGCGATCGCGGTCCCGGCGGCGAGTCCCCCGCCTCCTAGTGGAACAACGAGCATGGCCAACTCGTCGAGGTCATCAACTAACTCAAGTCCGAGAGTTCCTTGCCCGGCGATCACAGCCGGGTCATCAAATGGCGAACAGAACGTGGTTCCGTGTTCAGCTGCACGACTCTTGGAGAATGCGACCGCCTCTTTCAACGCCGCGCCATGCTCGATTACCGACGCGCCGAACGCTCGGCAGGCTTCGATCTTGGTAATTGGCGCGCCGACGGGAACGATGATCTCGCATGGGACCCCGAAGTGCTTCGCGGCAAAGGCCAGCGCCTGCCCGTGGTTACCCGCGCTGCCCGTTGTTACGCCACGCGTCGCCGCATTGCCTAGCGAGAAAACCTTGTTCATCGCTCCCCGAATCTTGAACGACCCGGTGCGTTGGAGGCTCTCGGCCTTCAGCACGATGTTTCCGCTGACGTTTTCCGAGAGGGTCAACGAGCTCACAGCCGGCGTGTGCTTTGCAACACCGGTGATCACGTCACGTGCGGTACGGATTGACTCGATGTCGACCGGTGTTGTCACGTCAAGAACCGTAGTCCGACGAGGCGTTGGAGGGTGTCTGTTCGCCGCGCGCTGGCCAAGCAGGATTCGCTACTGTTGGAGCATGTCGGATGCCGCGCCAGACGAACTGAATGTCATCGACTACATCGCGCAGACGCGGGCGAGCTACGACCAACTCGGATACGACGCCTACCGGTGGGCCGCCGAGCCTGAGCCTTCGGCCCTGGTCGCGCCGGTGAAACCCTTGAGTGAATCGAAGGTCGCGCTGGTCGCATCCGGGGGCATCTACGAGGTCGGCCAGGCCGCGTTTCATCATCGCGACGACACGTCAATCCGTCGCGTGTCAACCGATGTGGAGATCTCTGACTTGCGGATCAGTCACTTCGCCTATGACAGAACCGATGCCCGATCTGACCCCAACGTCGTGTTTCCAATCGACCCGTTGCGCGATCTCGTCTCAACCGGCAAGATCGGATCGTTGACTTCCCACGCCTTGACCTTTATGGGTGGAATTTACTCTCAACGCCGGTTGCGCGAGGAGCTGATCCCCGAGCTGAGCAATGAACTGTCGGCGATGGCGCCCGATGTCGTGCTGCTCGTTCCTGTTTGACCTGTTTGTCATCAGTCAGTTGGGCTGATCGCACGACATTTGGAAGCGCACGGGTTGCCGACCGTCACCGTGAGTTCGGCTTGGTCGATCACTGCGTCCGCGAACCCGCCACGATCTTTGTTCGTCGACTACCCCCTGGGCCACACCACTGGGCGTCCCAACCATCTAGTCGAGCAGACCGGCATCGTTTCGTCGGCTTTGGCACTCATCGCGTCGGCGACCGAACCGGGCCGGATCGTTCCGCTGCCGCTTGCTTGGCCCGACGAGTGGAAGAATCAGGCCGCAGGCCTTGGAGACGGTCGCTCCGAGCGTCTTGACACCCCCCAGTACGACCGTCCAGAAGATGAACAAGCGGTCCGACAGAGCGACCGCTAGCCGCGGAGCCTTCTTCACCCGTGTCTTCGATCGTTGTCCAACGTGCGCGCCGGTCCGGTAGACAACTCGAATGGACGACGTAACCGCCTGCCCGATCTGCACGATGACGGAACTACTTGACGGGGGAGACAGTCATGAGTGCGCGACTTGTGGCCACGAGTGGCCCAAGGCCGAATCAGGCGAGCGGATCGTTACCGATGCGAATGGCAATCAACTCAACCATGGCGACGACGTCACGTTGATCAAGGATCTGAAAATCAAGGGCAAGTCGGGCAAGCTCAAGACCGGCACCAAGATCAAAGGGATCCGTATCGTCGACGGCGATCACGAGATCGACTGCAAGGTCGAGGGGCGTCCGATGCTGGTCAAAGCAGAGTTCGTCAAGCTGGCCTGAGCTAGCTCTCACGAGGCCGCATCCAGTGTGTTGGACACCTTCGGGTCAGCAGTGTGAGCGATGTCACGGCGATTCCTTGTCGTTGTCTGTTGCATTCTGAGAGCTGATCGTCACTATGGAGTCGTAACACAACTGCAACATATTCGTATCGACACCGGAGGTGTATTCCCAATGATTTCCTGGCTGACTTCTGCTTCGGAGGCGCTGCTACTGATTCCCGTAGCGGTTCTTTCTTCCTGGCTGGCCCGCGTGGTTATCAGGCGGGTTACACGTCGTGCCGTACGTACCGCTCAGCGGTCGCCCGGCACGTGGCGGGTACGGCTAGACCGGCTCGGCGACAACGGTCAGGCCGCGATTCGTAAGCGGCAACGCGCTGACGCGGTGGCCCGAATGTTCGGCCAACTCGTGACCATCGCGATCTTTGGCATTGCGGGTCTCGTCGCGCTGGACATTTTCGAAGTCGACCTGCTGTTTGTGATTTCCAGCGCCGGGTTCCTCGGTTTAGCGTTAGCGCTCAGTGGCCAGGACCTCGTGAAGGACCTGTTGGCCGGGACACGGGCGCTGCTAGAGGATCGCTACGCGGTTGGCGACGAGGTAATCATGCGTGCTGCTGACACCGACATCCGCGGCGCCGTAGATCTGATCGGAGCAGCTTCGGTTCGTCTTCGCACTCCTGATGGGGCGACCTGGCACACAGGTCATAACTCGATCGTGTCGGTCACCAACCTCTCACAGCTTCCTGCGGTCAGCGATATTGAGGTTCCGGTTGGAGCATGGACAGGCACCGATGAGGGTGCTGCCGCCGATCGTCTGGTGGGAGCATCCAACGATGTCGGTCTGACCGGTGTGGTCTTCCTGCGCCATGTTGAGACGCACACATCCGCCGGGGAGCCCGATGCCGAGACCGTGAGGGTGCGCGTCAAGACCAATCGTCCACTCAGCACCCCCGAAACCGATCTGGTCCGCGCCAAACTCCTCAACCACTAGTAGCTCTCGCGAACCCCCGCCTCCCCGAAAAATGCTGTGAATCGCGCGCTATGCGCGCGATTCAGCGCAGATTTCGGATGGGGGACGCTTCCACCTCTGAAATATGTTGTTATTCGCGCGCATGGCGCGCGAATAACAACATATTTCGGGCTTCTTCGGTGGCGGGCTGGGATGAGGATGGCGGATGGGTGGCAGGATGGGGGGATCGAATCTGCGCGAGTTGATCAGTGGTTGTGGTCGGTGAGGATGACCAAGACCCGGAGTGATGCTGCTGCGGCGTGTCGAGGCGGACACGTGAAGGTCAATGGGAAGACCGCCAAGCCGGCGGCTTCAGTGAAGGTGGGGGACCGGATTGAAGCGCGACTCCACGATCGCGATCGGGTGTTCGAGGTTGTCTCGCTGATTATCAAGCGAGTCGGAGCGACCGTTGCGGTCGAGTGTTATGTCGACCACAGCCCTCCTGTACCTCCAAAGGAAGAGCGTTTGAAGACTTTCGAGCGTGATCGTGGCGCTGGCCGGCCAACGAAACGCGATCGGCGTCAGCTTGATCGCCTTCGGGGGCGGCGCTGAGCTAGAACCGTCAGCCGCTAGGCATCACAGGCGCGCGGTGTCGCGAGCTCTACTTCGATCCTGACATTCAACTCGAGCGGATCGGCTCCGTCACCAACCACTTGGCCGACATAGGTGACAATCGACTCGTCAATATCGACGGTGGCCTCAGGGTCGACCAGGATTCCGAAGGTGTTGAGATCGCCATAGGCCAGGCTTGCAGTTCCATCGCCGTTGTCGAGAATATTGAAGAGAGCGGACTCTGACGCGACCCCTGTTACATCGAGCAGCCCAGGGCCTGGAACGGTTGTGCAGACATCGAGGA
>JAHRVJ010000026.1 GCA_019090765.1 Ilumatobacteraceae bacterium | reverse complement strand
CCATGTCCAGCGCCCTTTCGGGCCTGCGCAACCACCAGGTAATGCTCGACGTTGTCGGTAACGACATCGCCAACGTCTCAACGATCGGATTCAAGAGTTCGTCGACCGTCTTTGCCGACGTGCTCACTCAAACTCTGAACGGCGCAAGCGCTCCAGGCGCCCAAACGGGTGGCACCAACCCTGCACAGATCGGTCTTGGCTCACGCCTGGCTGGCACCGTCCAGTCGTTTACCCAGGGAGCCATCCAACGAACGGGACGAACCACCGACCTCGCGATTCAAGGTGACGGCTTCTTCATTGTCAGCAATGCCGGTCAACCCAGCTATACGCGTGCCGGAAGCTTCACGCTCGACGCAGTCGGCAACCTGACGACACCTGATG
This sequence comes from Ilumatobacteraceae bacterium, assembly GCA_019090765.1. Classification (GTDB taxonomy): domain Bacteria; phylum Actinomycetota; class Acidimicrobiia; order Acidimicrobiales; family Ilumatobacteraceae; genus Sva-07. Next base: position 2,885 of record JAHRVJ010000026.1, on the reverse strand, counting down.
GTCTGCAAGTCCAAGGGTGGCGTGCAGACGCCGCCGGAGTCGTCGACACCAACAGCCCCATTGGCGCCGTGCAACTGCGCGTCGGCGATCTCATTCCCCCAGTCCAAACGACCGACGTCACGCTCGGTGGCAACCTTTCCTCAGATGCTGCTATCGGCACCCTCTCGACACTGGCCGTCACCGCGTACGACGACCAGGGCGCTGGCATCCCGCTCAACCTCACCTTCACCAAAACCGCGGCCAACCAGTGGACCGTTAGTGCGACCGCCGGCAACCCTGCCGCAGCGGTCGCATTGACAGACAACGTTATGACCTTCGATGGCACTGGAGAACTAACCGTTCCCGCAGACCGGAACATCAACATCGCGGGTGGCACCATCCCCGGGATGACCAGCGCAATCGCCCTCGAACTCGGAGCTGCCGGAGAACCCGGCCGGGTCACCCAGTTCGCGGGGTCAATGAGCGCCGCGATCACGCAGCAGAACGGAAGTGCCGCGGGTTCCTTGCAATCGTTCAACGTTAGCCAGGACGGAACCATCGTTGGCAGTTACTCAAATGGACGCACCCGCCCTATCGGACAGGTCGCGCTAGCCGTCTTCACCAACCCCGGCGGCCTCGAACGCGTTGCTGGAGTCTGGCGGGAAACGCCAAACAGCGGGCTCGCCCAGATTGGCACAGCTGGAGGCGGTGGGCGCGGACTGCTCTCTGCGGGAACTTTGGAGATGTCGAACGTCGACCTCGCCGAAGAGTTCACCCGTTTGATCATCGCCCAACGTGGTTTTCAGGGCAACGCCCGAGTAATTACGACGGCTGACGAAATCCTCCAAGAAGTCGTCAACCTCAGCCGCTAACAGCAGCTTCTACGAGCATCCAGAGAGACCTCGATGTCGACTCCCAGCAGCCCGCCAGAGGGCCGAACGCGTGGTGGAAAGCCACGAGGATCACCACAACTGTTCGATTTCCGACGCCCCACTACCCTGTCGCGCGAACACGTACGCACGATGCAGATCGTGCAAGAGACTCTGGCACGCGGGTTCACCACCACGCTCGCTTCGGCCCTTCGCGCCGTCGTCAACGTCTCGATCTTCAATATCGAGCAGCGTCCGTACGACGAGTATGTGCGCAACCTTCCCAACCCGACGGTATTGACGATGCTGTCGCTGCGACCGCTCCCAGGTTTGAGCATCTTGCAGATGCCTCTGCCAGTGGCCTACGCCGCAACCGAGCTGTTGCTCGGAGGTAGCGGGGGGGCGATTCAGCCGAAACGGCCGATGACGGACCTCGAATTGTCGCTGATGCGCGGCATCGTCGAGCTTTCGCTACCGGAGATCAGGTACGCGTTCGAATCGGTCGTTTCGATCGAACCGTCAGTCATTGCGCAGGAGTCAAACCCGCAGTTTGCCCAGCTCGCCGCACCGTCGGACATGGTGATCATCGCATCATTTGAGGTGCGCATCGAAGCGGTCACCGACGTTATGACGCTGTGTATTCCGTTTAGCAGTCTGCAACCACATCTGGAAGCACTCAGCGACTCGAACCAAGATGGCGAGGAGGACACGAACAGAATCGCCGCTGAAAAGGCGCGAATACGGACTCATGTCGAAGCCGCTGAAGTTGAGGCTCGAGCAACGTTTCGGCCGACGACCGCGACGTCGCAACAGATCGTCGATCTTGAAGTCGGCGACCTCCTCTTACTCAATCACCCGGTCGGCTTGCCGCTGACTTTGCAGGCTGATGCCGTGCCCGTACTCGATGTCACGATCGGCAGACTCAACCGCCACCTCGCCGTTCAGGTTGCGGGCCAGGTTCCTTCCGATCGCCAGCGACGCGGTAGCCGCCTACAGGTCATTCCCGCCGCTGCCCCACCTCACTGACAGATCATGACCGTGCCGCACAGTCTCCCGCAATGGGCACAAACGCCAGTGCCCAGGTCGGTGGTCCGTAGCTGCCGGCTCGACCGACAAGGTCGGACCACCGACCACCCACTTCTCCAGGAGTACCCGTGAACGAAGACGAAGCGACACTGACATCACCCGAGCTCGTTGAATCTGCTGCACAGGCAATCGCTGAGGCGTTTGGCCTCGGCGCCGAGACACAGCTTTCAAACCAATGGCCAATAGACGACGGCGACTCCGTCGTGGTGCTGAATGTCATTGGCGACACCACCGGCATGCTGCTGCTCGCCGTTAATGACGACGTAGCGGAGCGGCTCACATCCGACGTCTACCGACTCAACAATGGCTTTCAGGCCGCACTCGATGTGCTGGTCGAAACGCTCGGGATTTCACTCGAGCTCGGCGAGGTCGGCACCTTCGATGCTCCGCCGAAACAGACGATCGAAATCCTCGACGGCAGCCAGGTTTGCGCACTCTTCGCGCTGCACCTTGAGCCATTCGATGTCAACGCTGTAGCTGCGAACGGGTCCTCCGACGACGGTGTCGACGTCATCGACATCGACACCGACGTACCCAACGCCGAGAGTTTCGAACCCGCTCCGCTAGTGAGCAACGAAATCGCGCTCGGTGCCCTCAGCTCCGGGCCACTGGCAATGCTGCACGAAGTCGAGATGGATGTCACCGTTGAACTTGGCCGCACAACGATGCCAATCCGCGAGCTCCTGGCACTCCAACCGGGCATGGTGGTGGAGATCGATCGAACCGCTGGCACCCCAATTGATGTCTTGGTCAACGGCCGCCGGATCGCCTGCGGTGAAGTCGTGGTCATCGACGAGGAGTTCGGCGTTCGAATTACCGAGATTGTTCCCACCGGAACACCAGTCTGATGCTCGCTTCCGAGCTAGTTCCGCTGCTCACGCGGACGGCTATCTCACTTGCGATCGTTCTCGCGATAGTTGCTGTCGCATACGCGATCGCCAAACGTCGCGT
>JAHRVJ010000306.1 GCA_019090765.1 Ilumatobacteraceae bacterium | reverse complement strand
GCTCCGGATGGATTCTACTACGAAGCATGGCTACGCAAGAGCCCTGAGGTTGGGGTGAGCGCAGGCACATTCCACCTCCGCGGCGGAGACGGTTCGATCCAGTTGTGGGCGGGAGTAGCACTCGACGAATACCCGATCTTGACCGTCACCCTGCAAACCGAAGGTGGCGGCGCGGCCTCCTCAGGCATCGTTGTGCTGGCTGGAAAAATCGACTGAACAGATTTCTCGGATCTTCGCGAACCGCGGCTGGCAGTCGCTCCGTACAGGAGGCGTACAACACAATCCTCCACCGTTGAACGCAACACCCGACGGGGAGGCCTCCTGCTACGAAAGGCACATCATGCGTAAACAACTACTTGGAGCACTCCTCGCCGGAACAGCACTGCTCGCCGCTTGCGGCAGCGACGACGATTCGAGCGAATCCACATCGCCGCCTCCAGCCACCGGGGCCACGGCCGACGCACCCTCGACCGACGCTCCAGCGACGGCGGCCATCGTTTCTGTCGCCACAATCGATGTGGGCGAGGTGCTGGTCGACGAAGGCGGCCTCACCCTGTACGGCTTCACCACCGATGCCGACGGCCTCCCTACTTGCAACGACGGGTGTGCCACCGCCTGGCCGCCGGTGATCGTTGAGAGCGCCGATCTTCCCGCAGGCCTCGATGCGGCCGTGTTCTCAGTGGTCGAGCGCGACGACGGCACTTTCCAGCTCAAGGCCGGCAAGTGGCCGCTGTATCTCTTTGCTGGCGATGCTGCCCCAGGTGAGGCCAACGGTCAGGGCTCGGGCGGAGTGTGGTTTGTTGCTGCCGGGGACGGTTCGTTGATCGAAAGCTAAGGCCCAGCGCCCCCTCATTGGGGATCCGCTCCTGGGTACCGGCATGCATGTTGCGTCGGTGCTCAGGAGCGTTTCGGCGTTTTCGGCGACCAGGACTGTGACAGCTCAGCCGGAGCCCGGCCTCGATGGAGGAGGTCGCACATGATCCGCATCGGTTCGTCGATCTCACCGAAGAAGATCTTGTACCCCGCGCATAAGTAATTGAGTCCGCTTTCACCGTCTGCGGTGTGGGTGAATCGATTCTTCGGACAACCGCCGTGGCATGCGAACCGAACGTCGCAGTTGCGGCAGAATTCGGGAAGCGTGTCGCGCTTGTCGAGGCCGAACTTCACCTGACGCGCCGATCGCACTAGTTCGCCAAGTGGCGTGTCATTGATGTTGCCCAGCAGATAATCGGGCTCTACGTAGTGGTCACATGAGTAGACATCACCGTTGTGTTCGAGTGCCACTGCAGATCCGCAGGTTTCGGAGAACACACAGACCGCACCCGGTTCCCCAAACCAGTTCGCAAGAGCGGTATCAAAGTGTTGAACGTATACCTCTCCGATATCACGTTGGGCCCACTCATTGAAGATCGTGATCAGAAACCGCCCGAAGGCTTCGGCGTTCACGGTGCGGTCGGTGACCTGGTCGCCTTCCTGCACGTAAAGGGGACGATCCGGGCTGCTACCGGTGCTCCAACCTTTGTTGGCTAGTGGCAAGAGCACGTCGGTGGTGCGCTCGACGATCGGGATGAACTGGATGAATTGCACTCCCATGTCGTCGCGGAAGAATCGGTACACGTCGAGCGGATGCTGCTGATTCGAGGCGTGGACAGTGCACAGCACGTTGACGTCGACTTCGGCTGCCTTCAGATGCTGATATCCCGCCATCACACGATCGAAAGACCCAACCCCGCGCTTATCGACGCGATAGGTGTTGTGTAGCTCTTTCGGCCCATCGACCGAAAGCCCCACGAGTACGTCATTATCCTTGAAAAACGCGGCCCATTCTTCGTCGATGAGCACACCGTTGGTTTGGATTGTGTACTGAATCTGTTGGTGGGGGCGGCGGATCTGGTCGACCAATTCGACTGACCGGCGAAAGAAGTCGAGGCCCATCATGGTTGGTTCGCCACCCTGCCATGCCACGGTTACCTCTGGGGTTCGGTGTGACTCCAGCAGTTGACGAAGGTACTTTTCGAGCAACTCATCGGCCATGCGAAACCGGTCACCCGGATACAGCATCTCCTTGGACAGGAAGAAACAGTATTCGCAGTCCAAGTTGCAGATTGGACCCGTTGGTTTGGCAAGGACGTGAAACGCTGGTGTCCCCCCGCCAGTTGTTGCATTCACGCGGAGAGACTACCCGACACTCAGGAGGCCGACCGGCCTACGCCTCCATGACGACGGGAACGATCATCGGGCGGCGCTTCGTGCGCTCACTGACAAACTTTCCCGAAGCGCGGCGGACATCACGCTCGAGCGCTTCGACGTCACGGATTCCTTTGGCCAGAGCAGCCTCCACGGCGTCGGCAACGGTGTCGCAAGCCTCATCGAGCAGGTCCTCGGCCTCGGGTGCGTAAACCCATCCACGGGTGATGATCTCTGGCCCGACGAGCACTTTGCCGGTTTGGATATCGACGGTGACGACGACAACAACGACGCCTTCTTCAGCGAGTTTTTGGCGATCACGGAGCACGCCCTGGCCGACGTCGCCAACGATGCCGTCGACGTAGAGATAGCCCGCCGGCACCCGGCCAACCGGCTTGAGACCCTTGGTGGTTAGTTCGATGACATCGCCGTCCTCACACATGATGACGTGATCGCGGGGCACACCCATCAGTTCGCCAAGCCGGGCGTTAGCCACCATGTGCCGGTACTCGCCGTGAATCGGCACGAACCAGTCGGGGTTGACGATCGAAAGGTAAGTCTTGATGTCGTCGGCTTGAGCGTGGCCGGTTGCGTGGACGTCGAGTACGCCCGAATGGACGACTTCGGCACCGAGGCGTAGCAGCCCGTCGATCACGGCATTGACGTTGCCTTCGTTTCCCGGAATGGCGTGGCTTGACAGCACGACCGTGTCGTGTTCGTTGAGTTTCAGCCACTTGTTTTCGCCACGCGCCATCAATGCCAGGGCCGACATCGGCTCCCCCTGAGAACCAGTTGAGATGATGCAGACCTTGCCGGGGTCGTGCCGGTTGACTTCCTTGATGTCGATCAGCGAAGACTCAGGAATGTCGAGCACGCCCAGCTCGCGGCCGAGCCGAACGTTCTTCTTCATGCTCAACCCGAGCGTGGCCACGACCCGACCGTCAGCGATAGCCGCGGCCGCGATCTGTTGGATGCGGTGGAGGTGGCTAGCGAAGCTCGCCGTAATTATGCGGCGGTCGCCCTGTGTGGCGAACAGGCCGTGTAACACACCGCCAACGCTTGTTTCGCTTGGGGCATACCCAGGCTCTTCTGCATTGGTGGAGTCGCCCATCAGCAGGCGAATGCCAGGGGACTTTGCTAGCTGCCCAATGCGGGCAAGGTCGGTTCGACGTTCGTCTACCGGAGTGAGGTCAATCTTGTAATCGCCGGAGTGCAAGATGACACCTTGGGCGGTGTGGACGGCAATCGCATGGGCGTGCGGCACCGAGTGAGTCACCGGAATGAACTCGACCGTGATCGGCCCGATCTGGATGCTCTCACCGTCTTCGACGACCTGCATGTCGGTCTTGGGCATCAACCCGGCTTCTTCGATCCGGTTCTTCGCTAGGCCGAGGGTGAGCGCAGAGGCGTAGATCGGCAGCGGACTATCGCGAAGATCTCCGATGCCATCACCGTCGCGCAAGAGGTATTGGATTGCCCCGACGTGGTCTTCGTGACCGTGAGTCAATACGAGCGCCTGGATGCGCTGCGCGTTCTCGCGCAGGTATGTGAAGTCGGGCAAGATGAGGTCGATCCCGTGCATGTTCGCATCGGGGAACATCAGCCCGCAGTCGATCAGCATGACCGTGCGATCGGGGTCGTCGGCGGCACCTTGCTCGATCGCCATACAGTTGCGGCCGATCTCGCCGAGGCCGCCTAAGAATACGACCCGAACCGGGATTGCCGGGTCGAGGGGTGCGGTTGGCAGATTGTCAGCCACGAGCAGCGACCAGCCTTTCGTAAACCTCGCGGGCGGCGTCTTCGAGCCCGTGCGGAGTCGGCCCCATTGGGGATCGACACTCCCCTACTTCATGGCCAAGTGTTCTCAACATGGCTTTGGACGGTACTGGGTTTGGCGCGGCGTCGGTGGACTCAAACTCGTAGCTCTCAATTTGGCGAGCGTTGATTTGCCGGGCACCTTCAAGATCGAGGCGATGCCAAGCGTCGAACATGGCGGCATGGTCGGGGGCGCACCAGTGAGTAGCGACTCCAATGGCACCTACCGCTCCAATCCCGAGCAGCGCCAGTGTCATCGAATCGTCACCCGAGTAGACCTCAAAGCTGTCGGGCACATTGGCCATCACGGCGGTCGTGGCCCCCGGGTCCTTCGCCGCGTCTTTCAGCGCAACGATATTGGGAACATCGTTGGCGAGCCGAACGATGGTTGAGCCGGCGATCTTGCGGCCCGTTCGAGCCGGGATGTCATAGAGCACGATCGGTAGAGTGGTCGACGCGGCAATAGCTCGGAAGTGTGTTTCGATTCCCGCTTGCGAGGGCCGGTTGTAGTAGGGGCAAACACCAAGGATTCCTGCAATTCCAAGCTTTTCGGCCTCCTCAGTGAGCCCGATGTCGAGGCGCGTATTCGAACCAGTGGTACCAGCAATGATCGGTACGGTCACTGCTGCCGAGACGGCCTCGAACAGCGTCAGTTTCTCGTCGATCGAAAGCGTCGGCGACTCTCCCGTAGTGCCACACACCACGAGCCCTTCATTGCCTTGCTCCACCAGCCACTTCGCGAGCCCAACTGCCGCGTCGACATCAAGGTCTCCCCTGGCATCGAACGGTGTAACCATCGCAGTGAGCACTCGCCCAAATCGGGGCATCAGGAACTCTCCTCGCCTGCAGCGGTGTAGTCGGTGCCATCAGGCAACTTGGTCGGGGCCTCGTGGTAACAACGCATCACGCCCCGCAACCTATTCGATAAGCAGTGATCTTTCCTCCTGAGTACGCCAAGGACCCTCGCTCAGTAGACGAGCACCACCCCAATCCCCAGGTTTATGTCAGCACTTACCGGAACGCCACAAGTATGTGCTGACACAAACCGATTGGCGGGCCGGGTCTGGGGTTTTGTGTCAGCGCAAACACCTGCTCTAGCGGTATGTGCTGACACAAACCGAAGGGGCGGGGCGGTGGTTACGGGTTGGCGATTGGGGAGGGCGCTTCAGCACCTAGCTCGAACTTCGTGAACTCTTCGCTGGTGTCTTCCCAATCCTCGAACTGGATGACGCCCATTTCTTCGAAGCGGTGACGCAACCACAAGTCATTGCGGTCGAGTAGGCCGAGCTTCTTGCAGTTCGGGACGATCTTCGAGAACAGCATCTGTTGAAACGCGTCGCGCATCGGGTCCTTGAGGACAATCGGTAGTACGTCCTTGGGCGCCACGCCCATCTGCTCCCAAACTTCCTGCGACAAGAAGCGGTCGCGCATTCGCACTGCGGCTTCATAGGCGAACTCCTGACGATCTTTCATCTCGACATCGGTCAACTCGGCGTACACCTCTTTGAGCGACAGCACACCGAAAGCCACATGGCGCGCCTCGTCGCTCATCACGTAGCGCAGCAGCTTCTTGAGCAGCGGCTCCGCGGTCATCTGATGCATGAAGCCGAACGCCGCGAGCGCGAGCCCCTCGACCATCACCTGCATCCCGAGGTAGGTCATGTCCCAGCGATTGTCTTCGATGATGTCGTCGAGCAGCATCCGCAAGTGGGCGTTGATCTGATAGCCGCCGCCGAGCTTCTCATCGAGGTAGCGACCGAATACCTCAACATGGCGTGCCTCATCGACAACCTGCGTCGCCGCGTACAGCTTGGCGTCATACCAGGGAACGGTTTCGGTGATCTTGGCGGTGCAAAGCAACGCCCCCTGTTCACCGTGCAGGAACTGCGACAGAGTCCACTTGCGATTCTGGATTCCGTAGTCGAGCCACTCCTTGTCAGACCAGTGTCCGATAACAGTGTCGTCGTACAGATTCGGATCAATACCTGCCGCAGTGGCTATCTGATCGCCCTCCACGACCGCTTCGAGATCAACGTCAGTATCCCAGTCGAGGTCGGTCGTGCCATTCCACTGCCCGTTCTTGGCCTTCTCGTAGAGCTTGCGCAAGGCCGGGCGGCTGAGGGAATAGTCCCAGGTAAATATCGCGGCGGCGTTGTCTTGAACGATGTGCTGGACCTCATCTGGGTCAGTGTTTGATACGCCCAGGATGGCCTCGAGGTCATCAAGGTTGGCACGCCCGATGAGTGTCTCATTGTCAGCGTGG
>JAHRVJ010000305.1 GCA_019090765.1 Ilumatobacteraceae bacterium | reverse complement strand
TCGGCGACACCTTGACGATTGTCGCCGGATCCAGCGAACGCATCGACACCTGGTTGATGGAGGTTGTCGAACGCGAACGGAATGTCAAGCGCGTGACAGGAGCCAAGAACCCCGCCGAACGATGGGCTGGCGTAGTCGAACGCGTACATCCAACTTGGCGAGAGCGAGTATTTTGCGACTCGTTCTTCGATCAGGCTCCAGATTGGCCCTCTGAAGATCTCGTCGGTTTGCATCGCACTGACCAGCTGGCTGGCTGTAGCGCCCGGGGCTCGTTCGGAGTACAGCTCGATTGCCGTCTCAGGGTCGTCAGGAAACCGGCGAGCGAATTCGCGCTCGATGTCGCTGCGATTCCAGTTGGCACGCGAGCTGTCGAACGCTGAGAACAAAGACCATTCGTCGCGGGTGCTGCCCATCACCAGCGGTCGGTGATCGGTGGCGACTACCTCGAGAACGGGTTCAGGAATTGCATCGGTTCCCTCAGTAGGTGAGAAGGTCTTGAGGTTTCCCGATGCCTTGGCATCGATCGCAGCTTGGGCGGTGAGGAGGTCCGCTATCGAGGCCTTGTGAGGGTCGACGCAGTCGCTTGCTTGCATGGCATTGAGGAACTCCTGCTCGGTGTGCTCGCCGTGGGTGGAGGTGCGAATCTGCGGAATTGACGGGCTCATTGCCCAGGCACGCTGAAACAGCCTGTCAGCATGTGGTGTGGCGAGCAGCGCAATCGCCGCGCAACCGCCCGCGGATTCGCCAAAGACGGTCACGTTGTCGGGGGAGCCGCCGAAAGCCTCAATGTTGCGCTCAACCCACCGCAACGCAGAGATTTGGTCGGTGATTCCGGTGTTTCGCGTGCCAAGGAAGCCAAGCGCACCGAGGCGGTAGTTGATGGTGACGACGACGACATCGCCTCTCGCCGCGAGTCTGGAACCGTCGTACCAGGGAACGGCACCTCCTCCGGTAAGGAAGCTGCCGCCATGAAGCCAGAACAGCACTGGTCGACGCTTGGCATCGCACGCCGGAGTGTGGATGTTCAGATGGAGGCAATCCTCTGCCATCGGCGGCGGCGACCCGCCCAACAATCTCTCAATCGTGCTGGGGTTCTGCGGCGCCTGCGGCCGATAGGCGGTCGCATCGTAGGTTCCGCTCCACGATTCAACGTCGTCAGCTGGGTTGAGTCGTGGAGCGGCAGCGAACTGGACCCCCTTGAAGACCAATGTTGCGTCACGGTCGAGTCCAGTGATGCGGCCTGCAGGACAACTCGCCCTGATTGTTGGCCCGCTCGTGGTCATTGCGGCAAGTTACAACCTGGGTATGGCAGCGGCGCAGTCGCGTCGAGCATTGCCGGTGGGTGGGTGGCTGTGGGTAACGTGGCGGCTCGTGTTGCACCGTGCCCCGCTCCCTGATTCTCTGGCTCTGCGGGTGTCGACGGCTGTGAAGCGGGCAGCCGGCGAGCTCGTGATTCGAGGATGGGAAGCAGCGATTGAGCTAGGAGCAATTGGTCCCGATACTCGCCGAGGGAAACGCTTTGGTTCCATTGGTGATGGAAGCGTGATTTGTTTCCCGTCTAACGCATTGTTCAACGAGCAGTACATCCACATCGGGTCTGGCACTCTCTTTGGTCCGCAAATCACCTTGTCGGCAGGGATGACTCCGGGCCAGCAGATGGTCTCTGACACGGTCATTTCGGTTGGCGATCGGTGCCTAATCGGAAAGGGCAGTGGAATCGTCGGGCACCTGGAAATCACCATTGGCAACGATGTCTGGACCGGGCATCACGTGTACATCACTGACCAGAATCACGGCTACGAGGATTTGTCGCTGCCGGTGTCGCGTCAGGTGATGCCTGAGAAGCCTGTCTCAATTGGTGACGGCTCTTGGCTTGGCCACGGCACCGTCGTGCTCCCAGGAGCCAATATCGGGCGCCATGTCGTGGTTGGCGCGAACAGTGTTGTCACCGGTGATCTGCCTGACAATTGTGTCGCTGTGGGAGCTCCGGCCAGGGTGATCCGAACTCTTGACTGAGGGTGTTGCTCGCTGGGTAGCCGAAGTGGTTCGGTCAGACGACTGATCCGTGTGGCGGCGCACAGCTCGGCATTTCGTTGTCACCCGCGAAGGTCTCGATGCGTTCGCTAATCGGAACCCCGTCTACGGCCGTTTCAGTGAACGCGACGTTCTGGCCACTCCGTAGTCGTTCGGCGTAGCGGTAACGATCGTTGAGGAGCGTCCGATAATCAGCGGTCCACTCGGGAACGATCGCCTGACCCTTTTCATCTGTAGGTGCCACCGCATTGATGTCGTCGAGCATCGCCGACATCATGTCGGTCGAAGTGACTACGAGGTCGGCCCTCACAATTAGGTCGGGTGACGCTTCGAGCTCAAGCAGTCTCATTTCTGGCTTAACCTCGGCACAGATCGCTTCCGCCCGCTCCGCCCAAGCTCGATCGTCGATCTTATTGACCGCAGTTTTGGATGCGAAGAACAGTGCCCAAACCCAAAACGCCGCGAAGAGACAGCAACCGACGAAGAAGAGCGTCCGCAGGAGAATGGTCCCGATTCGCGGTCCAGTCTTGGTCGGAGCATGGTTGCCGTAGAACTCGTTTGCCGAGTCGCTCTCAATGTCCTGTGTCACAACCCACAACGCTATGAGCCGTGAGCTCTGGTAGAAACGCCACTGTGGAAGTCGATGTTGGCCAGTCTGGCCCAACGGGGGTGAGACATGTTCGGTTCAGACGCGCGCGCCGAAACCTCCACTTCCTAATGTCGATGGTGGGACTTCATCGAAAGATGTTCGCG
>JAHRVJ010000304.1 GCA_019090765.1 Ilumatobacteraceae bacterium | reverse complement strand
TCGTTGCTCCCGAATCAACAATCGACCCTCAGACTGCTACGGGCGGTGGAATCGAAATTGAGGAACGCGCCGCGGCCGAGGTCGTCGGCTTCCGGGAGACCACGTTCGCGCCCAAGAACACGCCATGTCGCAACCCGGCTTTCGACGTGACTCCCGCCGCACTGATCAGTGCAATTGTGACCGACTCCCGAGTCGTCAACACTTCGATCGGGGAGACACCTGCTAACCCCAGCGACGTCATACCGGGCGAGGCGGCTCGACGGGCATGATCCGATACCGCTGCGACTATCTGTTGTGCGGTGGTCCTGACATGGATGTGTTGTCCGACGGCGTCGTCGATGTTGACGATGGCGTCATTGCCTGGTCCGGCGCAGCAAGGGAAGCTCCTGAAGCTGATTGGGTCAATGAAGTTCGTGTTCCGGGGCTGCTGATGCCAGCGCTAATCAATGGGCATTGCCATACCCCGATGGTCCTGTTCCGTGGTGCAGGCGAGGGGTTACCGGTTGATCGATGGTTGGCCGAGGTCATGTGGCCGCGGGAATCGAAACTGACCCCGGCCGATGTGCAGGCAGGGATGGCGCTGGGCGTCGCAGAAATGCTGACCAATGGCATCGCTACGAGCTCTGAAATGTACTTCCACCCCCAGGCAATGGCGGCCGCCGTCACCGCAGCCGGCTTCCGTTCGGTGATCTCACCGGCGTTCATCGAAGACGACTCGTTCGCCGGGCTCGGCTCCGTCGCCGACCAGCTGGAATTGGCTGTCGCCTTCAAGGATCATTGCGCCTCGATTCCTACAGTCACCGCTGGCCTCGGGCCGCATTCGGCCTACGCCCTCAGCGCTGACACGCTCGCGTCGATTGGGGTTCTTGCGGTCGAGCACGAGATGCTGCTCCACATCCATGCCGCTGAACTTCCCGGCGAGAACGACATGGTGAGCGCCCTGGGCCCAACTGTGATTCAGGCACTTGATCGGCTGGGGCTGCTGACACAACGCACTGTCGTTGCTCACGGAATTTGGCTAGACGATGACGACATCGCACTCCTGGCTGAGCGTGGCGTCGGAATGTGTCACTGCCCGGTATCGAACATGGTTCACGCGATGGGTGTTGCCCCACTCCAGAGAATGCAGGCGCAAGGTCTCGATGTTGGCCTCGCGACCGACGGCCCGGCCTCCCACTATCGGCTCGATCTCTTCGAAGAGATGCGAACCGCCTTGAGGGTGCATCGGCTCGCCACGGCCGACGCCGGAGCGCTGGCGCCCGTCGATGTGCTCCGAATGAGTACTCAAACGGCGGCAGCGGTTCTTGGTTTCGATGACCTTGGGCAACTACGAAGCGGGTTCCGCGCCGACATGGTGCATCTCGACCTTGACCAGTTGTCGTTTGGCCCGATTCTCAGCAACGACGACATCGTTCCCGCCGTTGTTTGGGGAGGGTCGCGCGCGGCGGTTCGCGATGTCTGGGTCAATGGCGAGCCAGCCGTCGTGAACGGGCTGCCAGCGGGTGCGCCGATTGCTGAGCTGCGAGCCGAGGTTCGAAGCAGGGCAGTCAGCTTGGCGAAGCCGTGACCGACCCCCTTGAAGAGATTGGTGGCCGCGTGGACCCCCAAGAGATCATCGAGCTACTTGACCTGACTCCGCTTCCAGGTGAGGGTGGGATGTGGAGCCAGGTGCTATTGGACGACCACAGCAGCGCCATCTATTACCTGCTCGCGGGTGACGACTTCTCGGCTATGCATCGCCTACCCCACCCCGAGACCTATCACCACTACGCCGGATCACCGCTCGAACTGCTTGTGCTCGGCAGCGGCGGCAGCATCGATCGTCCTGTTCTCGGGTCAGACCTGAGCGCGGGCCAGCGGCCTGCGGTGGTGGTCCCCGGAGATGCCTGGCAAGGCAGTTGGTGCCGCGGGCCGTGGTGTTTGGTCGGTACAACCATGGCTCCGCCGTTCTCCTTCGACACTCTCGAAATCGCCGGCCGAGACGAACTGCAAGCGCAGTACCCGGCGGCTGTCGAGACGATCATCGCCCTCACTCGCTGACGCCCATGACTCTCGGTTGGATTGGCGACCGGGCATGATGGCGACGTGAGCGCAACACCCGACAACCGATTGGTGGTGACGGACTCTGTTCGGATTCCTCGCCACGAGCTGCAGGTGAGCTTCAGCGCGTCGGGTGGTCCGGGCGGTCAGCATGCGAACAAGGCGGCGACCCGTGCCGAGTTGACGTTCGATATCGCGACCTCTGCGGCGTTCAGCCCTGACCAGCGACACCGCGTGATGGCCAAGCTCGGCCCGACTTTGCGTGTTGTTGTCGACGACGAGCGCTCACAGCTACGCAACCGGACCGCTGCCGAAGACCGCCTGGCAGCCAAGCTGCGTTCGGCGCTTCACGTGCCGCGCAGGCGCCGAGCTACTCGACCGACTCGTGGGTCTCAGCGTCGGCGAGTCGATGCCAAAAAGCAGCGCAGCGAAGTGAAGCGAAATCGTCAACGCCCCTCCGCCGACGACTGATATCGCCGTGGAACGTCAATCGTTGCTGGAGGCGGGAGTGAACGTCACGGGAAGGTGAGACGGTCCGAAGATGGCCGCAGTTGATGGCTTCCATTCGGCAACACCATCGACGGCGATATCGGGCATCCGTTGCGCAATGATCGGCAGCGCTTCCTGCAATTCGGCGCGCGCTAGTGCGGCCCCGAGGCAGTAGTGGATGCCTGAGCCAAATGTCAGCTGTGGTTGGCCCGGGGGGTCGCGGGTGATGTCAAACGTCGCTGGGTCATCAAACACGTCGGTGTCGCGGTTCGCAGTTGCGGTTGAGGGCATGATCATCGTGCCGGCTGGAAATAGCGTGTCGCGATAAACGATGTCTTCGGTCGCGAATCTGATCGTTGCGCGGATGGCGCCGAAGTAGCGCATTGATTCTTCAACGGCCTGCGGAGCGAGGTCGGGCTGCGCGGCAAGCAGTTTCCACTGATCGGGATGTTCGGTGAATAGCCCAATCGTGCAACCGAGCTGATTACGGGTGGTGTCGGTGCCCCCGATAATCACGGCGTCGACCATCATCACCAACTCTTCGGTGCTCAAGCGGTCGCCTTGTCTTCGGCGGCAATGAGGTCGGTGATCAGGTCTTCGCGAGGGTCATTGCGCCGATCGGCGATCAGGCCTCGGGTGTATTCGTCGAGTTCGGACTGCGCTTGTTTGATGATGTCGAGTTCTTGCGCGGCCGTGGCGTTGAAGACGCGCAACACATCGGCGGCCCAGCGTGAGAACAGTTGCCAGTCCTCGTGGGGAGCCGCGAGCAGTTCGCAAATAATTGGAATCGGATACGGCTCACAGATGTCGATGGCGATGTCAGCACGTCCGGCAGGGGCGACCGGATCAACGAGATCGTTGATCACTTCACGCATGAACGGGCGGAGCCGGTCAGCAGCGCGCGGCGAGAGGGCCTTTCCGACGAGCCGCCGCAAACGGGTATGAACATCGCCTTCGGCCGACAGAATCGATTCGCGGTCACGGGCCAAGAAGTCGGGATCTGTGATCCCCATCAACTCCGGGAGCTTGGCGACTGCGCTGTGCCACCTCTTGTCGCGCAGCACTGCGACCACATCGTCGTA
>JAHRVJ010000303.1 GCA_019090765.1 Ilumatobacteraceae bacterium | reverse complement strand
GATATCGGCCGACAAAACCGGTTGGCTTCACGAACGCAACGACAAGCGTTGCGCAGCATGTATCGGACATGCGCAATCGAGGGATGCGACCGGCACTTCGATCAATGCCAAATCCATCATTTGTTGGAATGGGAACATGGTGGGGCGACCGATCTCGACAACCTGACACATGCTCAATCCGCCCCTTGACTCGATTACCCACATAAGTGCCTGATTGAAGCGGGCCGCTAACGGCTGACCCTGTTTCGTCGCCGCATCCCCGGATTCTCTCGGTCGGGTTGTGCGGAGCACCAGTTGCCGGGGTCGGAGCGCCCGTGAAAACGCAATGGCCCGCAAACCCTCATGGAATCCGGTCCTCGGATCAGGTGCGCTTTGTGTGCCGTGTGTCGGGGTAGGTGTCGCCCTGGTCGATGATGATTGGGCGGCTGTGGACGGCGGGTATCGCGCCGTCGCGTGTAGTGCCATTGAACTGGTCGCGGTGCGCGGCCTGTTCGGCGGGCAGGGCGCGGGGGTCAAGCGCTGCTAAAGTTCCGTAGATCGACGAACCTCGGACCCCGGTTCTCGCGAACTCGACAGGGGCACTTGGACGTGGGAGCTGCTCGGCGCAGTGCGGATCACTAGGCCAGCGGACGGGGAGACGACGACATGCATTGCATCAACTGCGGTGGCGAACTGTTGGACGGTGCGGCGTTCTGCTCAAAGTGCGGCCAGCGCACCTCGGCCGAGGCAGAGTCAGTCACGCCAGACCCGAAAGATTCGATCGCGGAGACAGCGACTTCGGACGATGCTGTTGAGCCGAGTGAGACCTGGCCCTCGCCCAATGCATTCAACGGGAGTCCGAATCCCAATCACGACGTCCGCGAGATCATCGCAACCGTCGTGCTCGGAATCGCAGTGATCGCGATCGCCTGGAGTTCTTTGCAGTCCTCACGCTGGGGAGGCGAACAGGCGACAGCCACGACCGAAGCCTTGCTGCAGAGCAACCTGAGCGTCGACTCCTACCTCGAGGCTCAAGGGCAGAAGTCACTCGATCTGACGCTCTTCACGCAGTACCTCGACTCCTGCACCCTCGACGATTGGAGCCTCGCGGATGAGGAGGATCAGACGTGCTATTACTTGAGCACGTCTGGGTCGCCCCAGGGCTCGGACGAAGTGGAAGATTGGATCTTCGGTGAGAACCTCGTTCCATTCGAGTCCCAGGAGTATCTCGATGGTCTCTACGCTGACGGAGACGCAGAACTCGCCGCGGCGAGCGAGAACGTCGACCTAGCCCGCGACGCCAGCCAGAACAGCGACCGGTATCAGACTGCCTCCACGATCCTGGCGATCGTTCTCTTCTTCTCTGGCGTCTCGCTCGTGATCGGCTACGCTCGCCTTCGTTCAGCTCTCCTGGTGATGGCGTCGCTGACCCTCGTAGCGACCATCGCCTTTCTGACATCGATACCCCTCGCCTGAACACTTCCAGCCCCCGAACGCTGCAGCGTCACTCGGCACAGGCAACACTTCATCGCGACCGGGCGACTGGCTCGGCGGGACGGCCGCGCCGAACGCTGCCCGCCTGGACAGCCACGACCGGCGCCTTGGACCTGTTTCGAGTGTTCCAGTAGCCGTTGCGTCTCCAAAGGCTCACAGGGCACCCCCAGCGACGCACGAGATAGCACCATTCCAGAACGGCCGCGCTGCAGTCCAATGGCCGCCCGTGATCCCGTTATCCGCTTGTCCGACTTGCAGTCGTCTTACCAACATCGGCCAGCAGGTTTCGACGTGCAGTACGGCACGCTCAAAATGCATCCACCCGCCGGAGAATCGGCATTATCGAGCGATCGACAGACCATGTCGGACAATCTTGTCCCGGTATGCAGATTTCATCATCACCGAGTACATGAAGGGCGATGGCGACTCAAACTCGAACCGGACACCCGACAACTCACCGTGACAATGCCCGACGGCACCCACCACTCGCGGAGCCTGCCCGACCACACCCAAGAACACCGGCAACGACACCGAACACAACCGAACCTCAACCAACAACCAACCGCATGACCAAACGCATTGGGATGACCTCACGTCCAGGACCTGCGCCCGTCATTTCGTAAGAACCCGCCTCACGGTTAGCAGCCCGACTGAGATTCGCACATTATGGGACGCTTTAGATGGACTCCCTGGAACTGATTGCCCTGGACTGGCTCGCCTAGTTGGGGGAAAGGGAACGCACGGTCCAGTCCAAGACCCAGCTCAGGAACTCATACAGATTCATTTCCATCGAATCTGACGCGTCTGCCTGATCTGCTGACTCGTCGTCGGTGATACCGATGATTGAGCCGAGGACCATCCGGATCGCGTTAAGCGATTGCATAAACGCCACGGTCTCCCCCTCATCCATGATCTCCGGCTCGGGAGCCTCGAGCCGCGCAATCACCGAATCAAGCGCCGCGACCCGGCTGACAACTAGTTCGTCGCGCATCAACCGCTGATATTCGGCTTCCATCTCTTCGTCATCGCGGTAGGCCTTAGGAAACAGTCGATCGACGAGCGGGTCGTCGGCAGGTCCCGTGACCAAGCCTCGGAGCTCTTCCAGAAGGTTGGTGAGGAAGGCGCGTTCTTCGTCGTCGAAATTTAGTGTCCATCCGCCTTCGACGGCCTGCACCGGTGGCTCGAAGTCGCGGTCACTCACGGCTGGCCCACTACTTGTCTTGTTCCATGGTCGCCCACAGGCTGTGTTCGTGAAGACGGAAGACATGCATTTCGGCTTCCTCACGTCCGCATGACGCGACCGCAGCCTTGCCTTTTTCGTGAACATCCATCATTAGCGCGGTTGCTTCTTCAAGCGAGTAACCGAACAGTTTCTGGAAGACCAATGTGACGTAGCTCATCAGATTTACAGGATCGTTCCACACGATGACGATCCACGGTCGTTGCGTACTTGTGGCGTTGTCGAGGTTGGGGTCTGCCACCACTACAGGTTCGAGGGTCGTTGGCACTGCACCATTCTGCCTGGTGTGAGGCGCACCCGGCCACTGCAAAGGGTGAACTCATCGGCAGTCGGCGTTGGCCTGATCTACCGCCTGCCCGTACGATGGGGCCGTCATGGCCGTTGGCAGTCGTCCCATAGTTCCCTCACGGCTGGCGCCCGGGGGTGTCGCACATGGCAGCCGTCGTACCCCGACCAGCGTTGTCGGTGCATATATCGCGCTGACCAAGCCGCGCATCATCGAGTTGCTGCTGATCACCACCGTGCCGACAATGGTGCTCGCCGAAGGTGGCTGGCCAGCCACCTCACTCGTGATTATCACCCTGATTGGCGGAACGCTCGCGGCAGGGGCAGCGAACGCGGTCAACATGTATGTCGATCGCGATATCGACGCGTTGATGGAACGCACGCAGGGGCGCCCACTGGTGACCGGTGTGATTGCGCCGCGCAACGCGCTCATTTTCGCGGCCACGCTCCAGGTGATTTCGTTTGCCGTGTTGTGGTGGGGAGCGAACTTGCTGTCGGCGGTCCTCGCCTTCAGCGCGGCTGCCTTCTATATCGGTGTGTACACAATCTGGCTGAAACGAACCAGTCGACAGAACATCGTGATTGGTGGTGCCGCAGGAGCGGTGCCGGTATTGGTTGGCTGGGCTGCGGTCCAGGACTCGCTGGCGTGGACCCCAATCATCTTGTTTGTTGCCATGTTCTTGTGGACGCCGCCGCACTTCTGGGCCCTCGCTGTTAAGTACGCCGACGAGTATCGGGCCGCCGATGTTCCGATGCTGCCAGCAGTCGCCCCGCTCGAAGATGTCATTCGTCAGATGATCTGGTACACGGTCGCGCTTGTTGTTTCAACACTCATTTTGATCCCGGTCGCTGACTTGGGCTGGATCTATGGCGTGACTGCTGTTGTGCTCGGTGCAGTGTTCATCGGTGGCACGTTTGCCCTCCGCAAATTCCCCACTCCGGCAGCAAGCATGCGGCTATTCGGCTTCTCCATCACCTATGTCACAGTCCTTTTCGGCGCAATGACTCTCGATGTCCTAGTCCGTCTTGGCTGGTAGATGCTACGAAATTCGAGAGGATTTCGGCCTGAATGCTCTCATCCCAGTAGTCTCTGGGCGTCGTGCCCCGTCGCGTTTTTGAAGTCAAACAAGTGAGTGCCCACCCCTTATGACAACCATCGAATCCAGCCCTGAAGTTGCAGCCTTGGCGTCACCCGATGCCAGCACTGCGCGGGCGGCCACTCTCATCACTGATTGGTTCGCTTCAACAGACCACAAACACATCGGTCGGCTCTACCTAGCCGGCGGCCTCCTGGGCCTGCTCGCGGCAGTGGTGCTCAACGTGGTGCTCGCCGTTGAACGCCTCGACGGAAACACTTTCTCAATTGACTCGGGTGCGCTGTCACAGCTCATAGATGCACAGCGAGTCGCGCTTGTCTTCGGCACGCTGTTGCCTTTGGCAATGGCAATGTGCGTCGCGGTAGTGCCACTTCAACTGGGTGCCCGCGCGATTGCCTTCCCCCGGCTAGCTTCCAGCGGCTTCTGGATGTGGTTCGGTGGGCTGGTGCTGACGATCGTCGCGCTCGTTAACGACGGCGGAACTCTCGGCGGTGAAGCCGACATGGTCGACCTCTACATCGTCGGGTTGGGTCTGATGGCAATTGGCCTCACCGCTTCAGCGGGTGCGCTGGCAACCAGCGTTCTCACTACCAGAGCGCCGGGAATGACGATGCGGCGGATCCCGCCATTTGCCTGGTCGGCACTTGTCTTCTCACTCGGAATCGTGCTGGTGATGCCGGTGTTTGTAGGCACACTCACGTATCTCTTCCTCGACCACCGCAACTCGCGAACCGGTTTCGGTGGCAACTCGGCAATCTATGAGTGGGCTGGCTGGCTGTTTACGCAACCAGCGTCTTTCCTGTTTGCCATTCCGGCCCTAGGCGTATTCGCCGAAGTTCTCCCGGTCACCTTCAAGCAGCGGATGCCTGCGCGTGGCGTGATGCTCTCCGGGCTCGCCCTGGTCGGAGTCGCCGCGTTTGCCGGCGTGACCCAGCAGCGTTTGCACAACGATCCTGTTCCGTTCGTTCAGTTCAACCTGCTGCCCGTACTTGGGATGTTGCTCATCATCGTTGTTGCGATGCTGGTCGCACGGCCAAGACGAGGGATGCAAGTCAAGGTCAATCCGGGCTTCATCTTTGCCGTGTTTGGTTTCGGCATGATCCTGGTCGGCATGCTCGGTGGGGTGTTGTATGCCATCGATGACCTCGATCTGCAGGGAACGGTGTTCGAAGAGGCCACGCTGATCTTCCTGGTCTACGGCGCAGCGCTTGGAGCGATGGGTGCAGTTGTCTATTGGGCACCGAAGCTCTGGGGGCGCTC
Organism: Ilumatobacteraceae bacterium; assembly: GCA_019090765.1. Taxonomy (GTDB): domain Bacteria; phylum Actinomycetota; class Acidimicrobiia; order Acidimicrobiales; family Ilumatobacteraceae; genus Sva-07. The sequence continues at coordinate 2,292 of JAHRVJ010000303.1, read as the reverse complement.
GCTCAACGTCGTGTTTGTTGCGCCGCTCGCTCTACTCGGCGGTGCGGCCACCTTCCTTGCCGCCTTCCCGCTCTACATCGCCGGATTCCTCGGACAGCCAGCGGGCCTCGCCTACGCCGATAGTGACTTCGAGGTTTGGAACGTTCTGGCGCTCTTGGGCCACGCACTGATGGCCGCCACCGTCGTGTGCTTTCTTGGGGCACTGATCGCGACGATTACCGGTCGTAGCGACGCTGTCGGCGATGATCCATGGGAAGCGCAAACCTTGGAGTGGGCGACTTCTTCACCGGCTCCCCGCGACAACTTCATCCAACTCCCGATCGTGCAGTCAGCCGAGCCGCTGCTCGATGAACAACAACCCACCGGATCGACAGACCGGAGCGAGGTCTGATGCAAGCCCTTTCTGCAGGTCCAGCTCCCGCTCCTCAGCGGCAGATGCTGGTAGGAGTCTCCTTGGCCATCGTCGCGATGACCATGCTCGTTGGCGGCATGCTGGCGGTCTGGTCGCAGCAGCGGACCCAGGCAATCGACGACACCGGCACGTGGCTGCCCGACGGCGTCACCGTGCCCGAGGTGCCCACGAACGTGATGCTGATGGCATTTGTCGGCATCTGCGTATTTGGCCAGTGGGCCGTTTACGCCGCCAAGAACGATGATCGTGGTCACGCCGCATTCGCCCTCGCCTGCACCGCATTCGTCGGTCTACTCGTGATCAACGCTCAGGCGTTCGTGTATCACGAAATGGGCCTGGGAATTAGCGACGGCACGTACGCCGCAATGTTCTACGGCATCACCGGATTGTTCATGCTGCTGATGATTGTCGGGGTTGTATTCTCCGCGGTCACCGCCTTCCGATACATCGGCGGCCGAGTTCACGACAGCGAAATTGTCGTCGCCCATGCCCTCTACTGGTACGCAATCGCAGTGGTTTACGCCGCTGTTTGGTTCGTCGTCTACGTCACCAAGTGAGCCACTGAATGTTGACTACAGGTTCCAAACTCCTCATCGGATCGGCGGTTCTCGCCACGATTGCGGCAATCGTCTACGGCATCGACCAAGGCGGCGCGATTGGTACCGTCGGCCTTGCCTCGGCCGCGGCCGCACTGTCGTTTCTGGCCGGCGTCAACCTCCTGACGCGTGACGCCAACGTTTTTGCCGACGATGAGAATGCCATCGACAGTTGCCAGGCGGCTGACCCAGCTCCTGGCAACAGCATCTGGCCGATGGCATTTGCGCTTGGCGCAGTAGTGCTATGTGTCGGTCTTGTCACCTACCCGGCGGTGTTTATCGTTGGCATCGTCTTGCTGCTCGCCGCTGGGGCTGAGTGGATGACCCAAGCTTGGGCCGAGCAGGCGTCACATGAAGCTGCGCACAACTCCGAGGTTCGCAGCCGCATCGCTAATCCACTCGAGTTCCCGCTTGCGGCAGCTATCGGCGTGGGAATCGTCGTGTTCGCATTCAGCCGAATCATGCTCTGGCTGGAAAAAGTGGGCACCGTTGTGGCGTTTGGCGTCCTGGCGGGAATCATCGTGATTGTCGCCTTCCTGTTTGCTTACCGAGGTGGTCTCAGGTCACGAACAGCGATTGGTGCAATCGGGGTCGCTGTAGTTGGTCTGATCGCTGGCGGGGCTGCGGCGGGTCTCGACGGGGAGCGGGATATCCATCCTCACGAAACGACAGCCGAGCTGGCCGACGAAGGGATCTGCGAAGATCCTGAGGAAACCGAGGCCGACCACAATGCCGCGCAGTCGGTCGGAGCTACGGCTGCAGTTGCGGCGGAGTTAACGCTCAGCGAGTCAGGCGAGTTGACATTCGAAGTCAACGGTCCGATACCTGCAGGGGCTACGGCGCTCACGCTGCCAAGTTCGAACCTGAACAATGTGTTGTTCCACAACGAGTCCAGTGAGGATCGGCGCCTGTCGGTCGATTTCGGCACCAAGACCGTCACGCACGACGGTGAAGACGAAGTCGTTGCCAACCAAATTTGCACCACACTCGTCGAAGATGGTGGGGTGCAGAACATGTTCGTTGAGGTCGGGCTGCCGAGCTCAACAAATCCGGGAGGATATTTCTTCTTCGTGCCCGGTGTCGATACTGCAACTCTTGAACTGGTTGTGCCATGAGTAACTCCCGATCGGAAATGGCTTCATTGAGATCCACCACTACCTTCAGCAAGATGCGACGCAAGCTTCCCATCGGAATCGTCGCAGGCTTGGGCCTGCTGGCCGCTGGCTGCGCGCAGGATGCGCCTCAAGACACATTTGACCCAGCAGGGGAAAACGCCCAAAAGAT
>JAHRVJ010000302.1 GCA_019090765.1 Ilumatobacteraceae bacterium | reverse complement strand
TTCGCTGGTGACTCGACCGGCGATTTCTGATGGCACCATCTCGAGCACCACGGCGAATGCACCGGCATCCTCAATCGCGTGTGCGTCGGCAACCAGTTGCTCAGCACCTTCGCCGCGGCCCTGAATGATGTGGCCGCCGAGGCCATGTTCGCTCTGGGGCGTGTATCCGATGTGGGCCATCACGGGAATTCCAGCGCGCACGATTCTTTTGATCTGCTCTGAGCTGCGCACGCCTCCCTCCAACTTGACCGCGTGGACACCGGTCTCCTTCATGAAGCGGATGGCTGTTGCGAGAGCATCGTCGGGGCCATTCTCGTACGACCCGAAGGGCATGTCGGCCACTACGAGGGCACGTTGTGCGCCGCGAACGACAGCAGCGGTTAACGGGATCAACTCGTCGACGGTCACGGGGATCGTCGTGTCGTAGCCAAATACGGTATTGCCCGCAGAGTCACCGACGAGCAGGAAGTCGATTCCCGCCTCATCGAAAATCGAGGCCGACAGAAAGTCGTAGCTCGTAAGCCCGGTGATCTTGACTCCGTCTTCTTTCGCCTTGAGAAAGTGTCGCGTGCGCACTCGCTTTAAGGCTGGGTTGTCGTTACTTCCGTATGGCCGTTGTTCGTTAGACACCTCACCACAGTACGGCAGCGGAGGGCACGCGTCTCTAATCGGTTGACGTGACTCTTACCGAGGCCTGAGCGGGGGTGTGCGATCGGATAAATGTGGCGCCGCGGACGAGAGCTTCTTTGGCTTCGGGAAGACCGGGGAACATTTGGAATACGTGCCACATTCCATCGAAGAGATCGAGTTGCGCGTCGACGTTAACTGCTTGCGCACGCTCGATGAGGCGGGTCGAGTCTGACAGCAAGACCTCATCGCTACCGGTCTGCACCAGCATTGGGGGCAGCCCGCCGAGGTCGGCGAATAATGGCGAGACTCCGGGGTCGTCTAGCGGAGTGTCGCCTGCATAGAGGCCTCCGGCTTCGACGAGATGGCCTGCGACAATCATCGGATCGGCCTCGGCCTTTGAGTTGACGGACTCGCCTGATCCGGTGAGGTCGGTCCATGGCGAGAGCAAGTACGCGCAGGCGGGAAGCTCGTCGCCGGCGTCGCGTAACGCACGCATCGTGGAAAGTGCAGCTCCGCCACCGGCGGAGTCGCCAGCGATGGTGATCAGCGCAGGGTCGACCTCGCTGGTTAGCGAGCGGTATGCCGCAACGCAGTCGTCGATCGCTGCTGGGTAGACATGTTCAGGAGCAAGCCGGTAGTCGATAACGGTGACTGAAGCTGCCGCGCGTTTGGCGAGGCGCGCGCCAAACGCGATGTGGCTCTTCGGTGAACCGACCACGTATCCGCCCCCGTGGACATAGAGGATGTGTCGCTCAGGAACGACTTCTTTCGGAGTCGCGACAATCGCGGGGATGCCCCCCAAGGTGGTCTCTGCATAGCTGACCTTGCGTGGGCGTGGAGCTCGATCAAGGGCGTCGAGGGCCTTCCGCCGTCCGGGGAGTGTCCGGTCGGCCCCTTTGAGAAACTTGCGAATCGCCGTCTTGGTGGTCTTGGCGCGTTTGCTGATGGGCATGGGCTGAGAATACGGCGGCGAGCCCGGGGGCTGCTACTGGCCAGCCAATTCCGCGACCACGGGGGCGAAGGAATCGAGTTCTTCGGCGCCGACTGTGATGTAGCTGAATCCAAACTGTTCTCGTCGGGCGGTCAGGTCCTCGGCGATCTTTGCTGGACTGCCGATCAGCGCGAATGGTGAAGCCGCGAGTTCGCTCTCGTCGACTTGGATCAGCTGTGCCATCTCGCCAAGTTGTGTGTCGCGGTCGTGAGTGACGCTGACGAAGAAGGTTCGAATGTGTAACTCGATGTCGTTGATCCGGCTAGCTGCGGCTTCGGCCACGATCTGCACCTTTTCGGTCACCGCGGCGTTGGTCATCGTGGCGATTGCCTCAGCGCCGATGACCCCGGCATGGAGGGTCCCGTTCACGCCCACGATGTCGGCCTCGCGAGCAGCGATCGAAAGCACGCGGCGCCCACCGCCCCCGATGATGATTGGGGGCTGAGGTTTCTGTACCGGTTTCGGGAGCCCGTCGTAGTCGCTGATCTTGTAGTGGTCGCCCTCGAAGGAGAATGGGCCGGGGGCCATGGCGCCGCGGATTACCGCCAAACCCTCTACGAACCGGTCGATGCGGATTCCAGCTCGGTCGTGTTGGATACCTGATTGCTCGTAGTCGGACGTCATCCAGCCAGCGCCGAGGCCGATCTCAACACGTCCTTCAGACAACACGTCCATAGTCGCTAACTCTTTGGCCAACACGACAGGGTGCTTGTAGTCGTTGTCAAAGACCAATGCTCCGGCCCGCAAGGTAGTTGTCGCATCAAGTACCGACTGCAGGGCGGGGACCGGCGCGAGTTGACCGTCGAAATGGTCGGGCATCGTCGCAATGTCGTAACCGAGAGTCTCGATGCGCCGTGCTTGCTCGACCCAGGAGCGCGCGTCGCCAGGAGACGGGAGTTGAACCCCGAACCTAAACGGTTTGATCGGAAATGGTGACGACGTCATGCCTCCGGACCGTAGTGCGCTGGGTGAGTTGCGCCGTGACGTCCAGGCGGTGCGTTACCCAACTAACGTTGCCCTCGGTGCGCGCGCTAGGACTCCTCCCACGGTTACTGCTTGTCATTGGCTCCGGCGCGCTCCTGCTTTCCGCAGTCGT